>DATBQV010000096.1:0-2912 GCA_036560625.1 Gemmatimonadales bacterium | reverse complement strand
GGCCGTTCTTTCACGAGGCGGGACAATGGCTGCGCGGGCGATGACACCCGGCGTCGGTATCGTCCACGTCCACACCGACTATTCGCACGACGGGAAGGACCCGGTGGAGCGGCTGCGCGAGTGGGCCATCGCGCGCGGTATCTCCTTCATCGGCCTCACGGATCACGCCGAAGATCTCTCGGCGGCGCAGTTCGAGGAGCTGGTAGCTCGCTGTCGCCGGGCGTCGGATCAGCAGGTCACGATCATCCCCGGCCTCGAGTATCGGTTCGCCGGCTACTCCGGACTCCACCTGCTCGCCCTCGGCCTGTCGCACCGGATCGACCCGGCTACGCCCGAGCAGTTTGTCACCCAGGCAGCCTCGGCCGCCCGGTTCACCATCGCGGCCCATCCGGGCCTCTTTCGGTACCGGCTGCCGGACAGTGTGGCGCAGGCGATCGATGCGATCGAGGTCTGGAATGCGGCCTACAACACCCGCTACCTCCCGGATCCGGCGGCCGTGCGGCTGCTCGAGAGCGTCCGCGCCCGGCGGCCCGAGGTGGTCGGCACGGCTGGGCTGGACCAGCACGACTCCCGAAACGACCGCGGGACCCGGGTGGTCCTGCTCGATCCCCACGCAACCGATCCGCTCGCCGAGCTCAAGGCGGGGCGCTTCGTGAACCGCGGGAGCACCATGGAGTTCCCGGCCCGGAAGCCGTTCGGACCGCTCGGACTCGCCGCGCTCACCGGGCTCCGCGCGGGACTCGACGTCGTCAACTTCGTCCACGAGCGCGCCGTGCGCGCGCTCCGTCGGGTGGCATGAGCACCGATACGCGCTCAACGGTCTCGGTAGTCGTGCCGACCTACAACCGGGCCGACCGGCTGAAGGACACAATCGCCTCGATCCTGGCCCAGACGGTCCAGCCGCTCGAAGTGCTCATCGTCGACGACGGCTCCACGGACGACACGGCGCGCGTCTGCCGGGAATTCCCGTCGCCGGTGCGCTACATCCATCGCGAGAACGGCGGCAGCGCCGCCGCCCGGAACACCGGCATGCGCGCCGCCAAGGGCGAGTACATCGCCTTCCTCGATGCGGACGACGTCTGGGAGCCGGCAAAGCTCGAGATCCAGCTCGCGCTGCATGCGGCACACCCCGAGATCGGTTGGTCGGCGACGAATCATTTCACCACGGATCGGGCCAACCAGCCGCTGCCGGGTGTGCAGGGATTCGCCAGGGACCTTCCGGCGTTCGAGGCGGCGGGCCTAGGGCCTGACGCGTTCTTTGCGCTGGCCATGACCCGCTCCGAGATCACCGCCGCGGGCAGCCGCCATGTGGCCTACACCGGCGACGCGTTCGAGCTGTCGTTCTATGGCAACTTCGTCTATCCCTCGTGCGCCATGCTGCACCGCAGCGTGCTGGATCGCGCCGGGCTGTTCGACGAGTCGCTCCGCTGCGCGGTGGACACCGAGTACTTTCATCGGGTGGGCGCGCACGCGCCGATCGGTATCGTGATGACGCCGCTCTTTCGCTGGCGGCGGGGGCCGGGCGAGACGATTGTCTCCAGCGCCAACATGGAACAGCTCGTCCGGAACGCGCTCCTCAGCGTCGATCGGGCGGCGCAGTTGCGCGCGCTTTCGCCCCGGGCGCGGACCCTGTACGTCGAGAGCCGGCGGCGTCTCCTGCTTCGCCTGGCGTACGTCGAGCTGTCGAACCTGAACCGCGCTGCCGCGCGGCATACGATTCGGCGTGCGTGGGCCGAAGGCGCGCAGGTGACGCCCAGGGGCCTTGGGATCTACGGGGCCAGTCTGCTGCCCGGGGCCGCGCTGCGCGGCCTGCATCAGCTCAAGCGGAGGCTCGGCCGGTGACGGCGCGCACGGACCGGACGATCGCCTTGATGCTCGAGTCGGATGGGCCCGGGGGAGCGGAGAACATGCTCCTGCAGTTAGCCGAGGAGCTTCACCGGCGCGGGTACGCCATTTGTCCGGTGCTGCCCGACAAGGGGCTCGGCTGGCTGGCCGCCGAGTGCCGGAAGCGTGGCTTCGAGCCGGAGACGTTTTCGCTGCGCCGTCCCCTCGACTGGCGCTGCCTGCACGGACTGATCGACGTGTTGCGCCGACGTGGGGTGGACCTGGTGCACAGTCATGAATTCACGATGGCGTTCTACGGCGCCGCCGCCGCACGATGGCTGCACAAGCCTCACATCATCACGATGCACGGTGGGCAGCGTGTGCTCTCGCACTGGCGCCGGCGGCTGGCGTTCCGGTGGTCCATGCGCCAGAGCCGGGCGGTGGCCGCGGTCTCGGGCGCCACGCGCCAGTTGTTCCTCGATTCGCTCCACCTGTCCCCGGGCGAGATGACAGTGGTGCACAACGGCATCGTCCCGCCGCCGGCCGGGAACCCGATCAATCTGCGGCGCGAGCTGGCACTCGCCGACGGCGAGATCCTGATTGTCTCGGTCGGCAACCTCTACGCGGTGAAGGGACACGTCGTCCTGCTCCAGGCGCTGCTCGATCTCAAGGGGCGCGCGGACCTCCCACCGTGGCGCATGGCCCTCGCGGGACGCGGGCGGGAGACCGAACGGCTCAAGCAGTTCGCGGCCGAGCACGGGCTCGACCGGGTCCATTTCCTGGGCCACCGGTCTGACGTCCCGGACATTCTCGCCGCGGCCGACGTCTGGGTGATGCCCTCGCTCTCCGAGGGGCTGCCGCTGGCCCTGCTCGAGGCCATGTTCGCCGGGAAGGCCATCGTGGCCTCTGAGGTCGGCGGGATTCCCGAAGTGATCCAGTCCGGGAGCGATGGCCTCCTGGTGCCGCCGAGCGACCCCGGCGCACTCGCCGACGCGCTGGCTCGACTGATCTCGACCCCCGAGCTGCGCGGAAGCCTTGGGCGAGCCGCCCGGGCGAAGGCCACCAGTCAATTCAGCATCGCTCACATG
>DATBQV010000095.1:0-12213 GCA_036560625.1 Gemmatimonadales bacterium | reverse complement strand
CGCGAACGGGCGGATGATTCCGGTCTGGATCGCCGACTACGTCCTGATGGAGTACGGGACCGGGGCGATCATGGCCGTCCCCGCGCACGACGAGCGGGACTTCGAGTTCGCCCGGAAGTACGGCCTCCGAGTCGTCCGGGTGCTCGCGCGCCCGAATCAGGATCCCGATGCGCCGGTCGAGCAATCCGAGACCGGCGTGGAAGGATTTCGCCTGGTCAACTCCGGGGAGTTCAGCGGCATGGCGGCGGCGGAGGGCAAAACCGCCATCATCCGATGGCTGGAAGAGACAGCGCGGGGCAAGGGTGTCGTTCAATACCGGATTCACGACTGGTGCATTTCCCGCCAGCGATATTGGGGTCCCCCCATCCCCATGATCTACTGCGAGCGCTGCGGACCGGTGGCGGTGCCGGAAAAAGATCTGCCCGTCATCCTGCCGGTGATCGAGGACTTCCGCCCGGACGACAGCGGCGTCTCGCCGCTGGCGCGCCACGAAGAGTGGTACTACGTGGACTGCCCGTCGTGCGGCGCGCGCGCGCGCCGCGAGACCGACGTGTCCGACACATTCCTCGATTCGGCCTGGTATTACCTCCGCTACCCGAGCACCGAGTTCGACGACCGGCCCTTCGACCACGCGCGCACGCGCAAATGGCTGCCGGTCACATCCTACATCGGCGGGAACGAGCATGCGGTGCTGCACCTGCTCTACTCCCGCTTCATCTCGATGGTCTTGCACGAGCTCGGCCACGTCCACTTTGACGAGCCCTTCGCCAGGTTCCGGGCCCACGGCATCATCGTGAAGGACGGGGCGAAGATGTCGAAGTCCCGCGGCAACGTCGTCATCCCCGACGACTACATCGCCAAATGGGGCGCCGACACGTTCCGGACCTACCTGATGTTCCTGGGTCCGTTCCAGGACGGCGGCGACTTTCAGGACGCGGGGATCAGCGGGCCGCGCCGGTTCCTGGAGAAGGTGTGGCAGCTGGTCGGCGACTGCATCCGCGACGACGCGTCGGGCGAGATCAACCACAAGGTCCTCGTCAAGTGGAATCAGACCAAGAAGCACGTCACCCACGAGCTCGAGGATCTCAAGTACAACACGGCGATCTCCGGGCTGATGGGGTTACTCAACTTGCTGCGCGAGGAGAACTGTCGCGAAAAGCACGTCGTCCAGGATCTGGTGCTCATGATCGCGCCTTTCGCGCCGCACTTCGCCGAGGAGTGCTGGGAGCGTCTGGGCCACACCACGTCGGTGTTCGACGCGCATTGGCCCGGCTGGGACGAGCATCTCACGGTGGAGCACATGGTCGAGCTGGTGGTACAGGTCAACGGGAAGACCCGGTCGAAGGTCCACGTCCGGCGGGATGCGCCGGAGGACGAGGTGGCCACCGCCGCACTCGCGGATGAGACCGTGCGCCGGTTCCTTGACGGGAAGCAGCCGCGGAAGCGGATACTGGTGTCGAACCGGCTGCTGAACCTGGTGGTTTGATTGTGAGAGGTGAGAGGTAAGAAGTGAGAGGGGACAAGGGAGAGGCGCGGGCGCAGCCCTCTCCCTTCTCACTTCTTACTTCTCACGTCTCACTGGCTGTTACAGGAGTTTGACAATCCACTCCCCAACGAAATACCCCACCGCCGCCACGCCCAGCCCCACCGCGAACATGTCGATCCCGCTGCGGAACACGCCGCGCCCGGTGAAGAAGCTGCGGGCCGCGCCGACGACGAAGTGTGAGAGCATGGCGATCGCGAACGCGGTCCAGATCGCCGTGGGCCCGCGGCTCAAGAGAAACGGGGCCACCGGGATGAACGCCCCGAAGGCCGTGGCCACGCCGGTCACCCAGGCCTCCCGCATCGGCGTGCTCGTGGCCTCGCCGATCTTGAGCTCCTCGCGCACTTGCTCTTCCAGCGCCCGCGCCGGGTCCTCCATCACCTGCGCGGCGAGCGCCTGCGCCTGTCCCGCCGGGATCCCCTTGGCCTGGTAAATCAGGCTGAGCTCCTCCCGCTCGAGCTCCGGCATCAGCCGGATTTCCTCCCGCTCCATGGCGATCTCGTGCTCGAACACTTCGCGCTCGCTCTTGGCGGCGAGATAGCCCGAGGATCCCATGGAGAGCGCGTCCGCCACCATGCCGGCGAGTCCGGCCACGAGGACCGCGTGGCCGCCTGCGCTGAGACTGGCTTGCGCGCCGATCATGCCGGCCACGAGCCCGAAGTTCGCCGTCAAGCCGTCGTTGAAACCGTAGACGACATTGCGCAGAAAGCCGCCGGCCCCGGTCTTGTGCCACGGCTCGCCGCTCCCGCCACTCAGATTCGCGAGGCGCTCTGCATGCTCTTTCGACTCACGCGCCAGCGTCAGAGCGGTGGGTCCGGCGGCACCGCCGGGCGACTCACGGTACAGATTCAGATATCCCTTGACCTCTCGACCTTCCTCCCTGAGCAGAGCGGGCAGCAGCAACTGCGGCCCGAACCGGCGCGCCAGCCAGGCTCTCGCCCGGGCTCCCCGAGAGGGCTCGGGTATGGGCGCCGCGTGCCCATGCTCCACCAGGAGCTTCCGCCACATCTCGACGTGCCGGTCTTCGACTACGGCCAGTTGCCGGTAAAGATCGGCTCGGCCCGGGTCGCGCTCGGCGGCGGCCAGCTCGCGGTAGAGAAAGGCCGCATCCGCCTCGTCGTCGAGGTGGTGAAGCCAGGTGGCGGGGGCCGGGGCGGGGGTGGGAGTCGTTGGCATCCCTAAACTTAACGGTGAAGGGTGAACGGTAAACGGTGAACAGGAGGTTACCCGACGGTGCGGCTTCCCGTTCACCGTTTACCGTTCACTGCCGTTTGCGACCCTCCGACCCCCCGGGGCATCTTCCAGTGGTCATGCTGAAAGCCCTTGTCATGGATTCCTACCTGCTGGCCGATGCGAAGACCGTACTGGCCCAGGCAAAGGCCGGCGACCCAGCCGGCCTTGAAGCGCTATTCCGGGCTTTCGAGGTGCCGGTCTACAACCTCTGCCGGCGCATCTGCCGGACCGCCGAGGACGCGGAAGACGTGCTCCAGGAGACCTTCCTGGAAATCTGCCGCAGCATCGGGCAGTACCGCGAAGACGGGAGCCTCTGGGGCTGGATCCGGACCATCGCTGCCAGCAAGGCGCTCATGCGCCTCCGCCGCAACAAGTACCGCGATACCGACGAGCTGCACGACGAGGTGGCCGCCAACCGGCGGGAAGACACCCACCTCCGCATGGATCTGGAAGCCGCGTTGGAACGGCTGTCGGAGACTTCGCGCGCCGTCGTCTGGCTGCATGACGTCGAGGGCTACACCCACGACGAAATCGCGGCCATGATGGGCAAGACGCCGAGCTTCTCGAAGTCCCAGTTGGCCCGGGCCCACGCCCGCCTGCGCCGCTGGCTGGGCGAGGACGTGGCGGCATGAGCCACCTCACGGTCGAGCAGCTGGTAGCGCTGCGTGAGCCGGGAGCGGAGCCGGGCACCCAGGCGGCTCACGGTCACCTCGAGGCGTGCGAGGCCTGCCGCGCGGAGTTCGATCGTCTGCATCAGCGGATCGCTCGCCTCAAGGCGCTGCCTTCCCTCCGTCCCACGGGAGACCGTTGGCCCCAGGTACGGGCCCGCTTCGAAGCGGAGCAACGGGCCCGGCGGCTGCGGCGATTCGGGCTCGTGGGCCTGGTCGCCGCCGCCTCCGTGGCGCTCGCGGTCGGCACGACGGTCTTCTATCCACCTCGCGCCATGGCAACGGGTGCCGAGCTGTCCGAGACCATGGCTCGTTCGCGGGCGCTCGAGGCCGCGATCGACCAATACCATCCGGAAACCCGTGTGCTCGACGGCCGCACCGCGCGCATCGCGCAGGAGCTCGAGGACCGGATCGCCGCAGTGGACCGTCAGCTCGAGATGGCCGACCTGATGGACTCGGTCAGGCGCCAGTCACAGGAGCTCAACCTGTGGCGCGAGCGCGTGGGCCTGCTGGACGCATTGGTCGACGTGCACATCACCCGTGCAAGCAACGTAGGACTGTGAGCCCGGGAGCCCTATGATGCCGACCCGATCGCTGCCGCTGCTCCTCGCGCTGGTGACGTTGGCGCCGCTTTCGGGGTCCGCCCAGGTCCCGGTCCGGCCCGAGCCGGCCCGCGACGAGATGTTCAACCTGGTCATCAACCGCCGCGCCCGGCTCGGCCTCAAGGTCAGCCTTCAGGCGCAGGAGACCGATTCGATCGGGGCCCACGTGGATGCCGTGAGCCCCGGCGGACCAGCCGCGAAGGCCGGCATCCGCTCGGGTGACATCATCGTCAAGCTCGACGGGACGTCACTGGTGGGGGCGCCTGATGCTCCGACAGCGCGCGGACGCTCGCTCCCGGGTCTCCGGTTGGTCGAGGAGGCCGCCCGCTTGGCGCCCAACGACACCGTGCAGGTCGAGTTCCGCCGGGAGGGCACGCTCCAGCGAGTCTCTCTCGTGACCGCCGGAGACCTGGCGGGCGTCGCGGTCAGGGGCCCGCGGGGGTTCTCCTTCGTCATGCCGGGCGGGCCGGATCCCGACGGCATGAAGGGGATGGGGCCGGATCCCGAGATGGAGAGCATGGACATCCGGCTGCCCCGGATGGTCATGCTGTTCGGCGGGGAGCTCGCTGAGCTCGAGCTCGCGCCGCTCAATCCCGAGCTCGGCCAGTACTTCGGCACGACGGAGGGGGTGCTGGTCATCAGCGCGCCCAAGGGGTCGCCGCTCAAGCTCAAGGGCGGAGATGTGGTCCTGTCGGTCGACGGAAGGAAGCCGTCGACGCCGACCCAATTGCTCCGGATCCTGCGCAGCTACGACGGCGACGAGACCTTCAAGATCGATGTGCTGCGGAACCACAAGCGGGAAACGGTGACCGCGAAGCGAGGAAGACAGCCGTAAACGGTAAACAGTAAACAGTAAACAGGGGGCTCCGAGTCGAGTCGGAGCCCCTGTTCACCGTTCACTGTTCACTGTTCACCGTCTACTTCACCGCCGCCAGCGGCGCCGGCTTGCCGATTTCCGGGTGCACCTGCGCCGCCAGCGCCGCGAGCTGACCCGGGTTGAGACTCTGGAGGCCGTCGCTCAGGGCGGCTGCGGGATTCGGGTGTACCTCGATGATGAGCCCGCAGGCGCCCGCGGCCAGCGCCGCGAGGCTGAGCGCCGGCACCAAGGAGCTCACGCCGGCCGCATGGCTCGGATCCACCACCACCGGCAGATGGGTGCGCTCCCGCACCAGGGCGACGGCGTTCAGATCGAGCGTATGCCGGGTTGCCCGCTCGAAGGTGCGGATGCCGCGCTCGCACAGCACCACGTTGGGGTTACCCTCCGCGAGAATGTACTCCGCGGCCATCAACCACTCCTCGATGGTAGCCCCGGCCCCGCGCTTGAGGAGGATCGGCTTTCCGCTCCGGCTCGCGGCGCGGAGCAGGGAAAAGTTCTGCATGTTCCGCGCGCCGATCTGGAGCATATCGGCGAAGTGCGCCACCAGGGGTACCTCTTCCCAGCTCAGCACTTCGGTTACGACCGGGAGGCCGGTCTGCTCGCGCGCGCGGGCAAGATATCGGAGCCCTTTCACGCCGAGCCCCTGAAAATCATAGGGTGACGTACGCGGCTTGTACGCGCCGCCACGCAGCATGTCCCCGCCGGCCGCAGCCACGAGCGTAGCCGTCTCCAGAATCATCGCCTCGCCTTCCACCGAGCACGGGCCGGCGATCAGGACCGGGCGGGCCCCGCCGAATTCGCAGTCACCCACCACCACCACGGTGCCTCCGGAATTGCGGCGCCGATCCACCAGCGGAATCTCCGGCTTTTGGACGTAATGTGCGGGCGTCGGGACGGGGGTCGCGAACCGGAGTGCCCCGTCGGGCCACGCCTCGTAGCTGCCGAGGATCACCAATTCCGCCGCCAACGCGCCGATCTCCTCCAGCGCCTCGGCCACGCGCGGGTCGGCGGCGGCGCCGCCGACGTCCACGTAGAAGCGGTACGTCCACGGCTTCGAGCGCTCGGGACGTGACTGCAGCGCGGTCACGTTGACACCGCGCGCGCCGAACGCCTGGAGCGTGAGCGCGAGACTTCCCGGCTTGTGGTCCACGCACACGATGAGGGAGGTCTTGAACGGTCCGTTGGGACTCTGGGGGACGTGGGCATCGGCCCGCATGAATGTGAGGAACCGCGTCTGATTCGACGGGTCGTCCTCGATCCGCTCCGCCAGCGGGACCAGCCCATGGGCATCCGCCGCGTGTCGTGCGGCGATCGCGGCCAGCGCACGATTTCCCTCCCGGGCCACGATCTCCGCGCTGCCCGCTGTGTCCCACGCGCTCACCAGCTCGATGTGCGGGAGGTGCTTGCCCAGCCAGATGCGGCACTGGCCCAGCGCCACCGGGTGGGAGAGGACCCGGCGCAGCCCCGCGAGGTCGGACCCCGGCAAGCCCATCAGCGTGTGGTGCACGGGCAGCATGATCTCGTGCGTGAGCCGGAGCGTCCCGTCGCCGAAGGCCTCCTGCAGCAGATCGTACGTTGTGGTGACCGAGCCGATCAGGGAGTTCTCGATCGGGAGGATGCCGGCCTCCGCCTCCCCCCGGCGCACGGCGGCAACTACGTCCTGTACCTCCCGGCACGAGACCGCCGCGAGATCCGGCCACCGCCGGCGGGCCGCCGCTTCGCTGAACGAGCCGGTCGCGCCCTGGATTGCTACGCGCATACGGAGACAGCTCCTCGACTGGTGAAGAAAGAAAACGCCCCGCCGAAAGCCGGCGGGGCGTCGATGGGTCCGTTCTGGTCTCGCGTATCAGTGCACGCTGGTACCGGAACCGGACGGCCGTCGAGCCGCGCCGGCGGGGGTAAAATAGAAGTACCAGTACGCACGTTGTGTATTCATGCAGCAAGTCTACCGGCCGGCCCCGGGCACTGTCAAGGAGGCCGCCGGCCGCCGCCCGGTGCCGGCCCAGCGTCCGTGGCGGCGTCTCACGCCCGCGCGGGGGAAGAGTATTTTCCGGCGTGCCCATCCATGGTGCCGAGCGCGTCCCGGAGGCCGGGCGGATTCGCCCGCGACTCGTGCTGGTCCCGGGAGCCCTGCTGCTCGCCTCGCTCGGGGGCGCGCCCGCGGCCGCGCAGGGCCTCCCCGAGTTCGCTCCCATCAACCCGGTCGCCCAGTCGCGGAGCGGCCTCTACTTCCAGCCGTATCGCGAAGCGAGGCCGGGACACCTGAGCCTCGAGATCCGGCTCGACTACGGCAGCGCGATCGAGTACGACTTCCCGCAGTCCCGCCCGGGCTATCTGCTCGACGGCGAGTTCCTCCGCCTGCAGTTCGCGGCCGCCAGGGACGTGAAGCCCAACCTGTTCGTGTTCGGAGAGGCGAGCTTGGTCGGCGCCTACGCCGGCTTCCTCGACGGTTTTCTGAACTGGTACCACGGCCTGTTGGGCCTCAATCTTCCAGAGCGCGACGCGCGGCCCAACAATGTGTTCGCGTATCAGCTCGCGCTCGGCAACGGGCTCACCCTCGACCGCTCGCCCTCCGATCTGTTCCTGGGCGACACGCGCCTCGGCGCAGGGTACCGCTGGAGCCGCGCGCTTCAGACCACGTTGTCGGTCACCCTTCCGACCTCGACCGGCCCGGACGGCTATGGGCGCGGGACCGTGTCGGTCAACGCCGTCAACACCGCGCGGGTCCACCTCTCATCGCGCTTCACCTACGAAGGGAGTCTTGGCCTGGGCTGGACGCCGACCGATGGCGATCTGACCCCCTACCAGAAGACCGTCTTCGTCTCGGCGACGTCGGGGCTTCGCTTCCGCTTCTGGGGGCGCTCGTCGCTCTTCGCGAACGTGTTCTACCACTCGCCCTACTACCACGACACGACGCTTCCGGCCCTGGATCGGCGGGACCTCGAGCTCGATTTCGGATGGCTGCTCGCGACCAAGGGCGGGAAGGAATGGCGCATCGGGATGACCGAGGATCTCGAGCCGAGCGGCCCGGCGATCGACGTCATCTTCCGGTTCGGAGCAAGTTTCTGAGGGAGAACGCTAGGTCGTCGTCGTGCCGAACAGAAACTGGTCCATGTTCTTGAAGAGGAATTCCTTCGCCTGCGCCTCCCGAAGATTCAGTCCGTAGTGGTTGATGAGCTGCTGCTGGGTGCGGAGCCATTCCCCCCAGCAGGTGCCGCAGATCTGCTCGAAGACTCGCTGGCCCAGCTCGTTGGGGAAGGGTCTTAAGGCCATCGGTGGCCGGTCTTGCCCGCACCGCGCGCAGTGGATCGTTGTTTGCATGGGGGGAGTAAGATAGCTGCCCCTCCCCAATCAAGGGATCAGGCGGCGGGAGACGAGGTCGCCGCGGCGGATGGCCCGGGCCCCGCTGGCAGTCCCGACTCCGATTCCCAGGCCGAACACCCCGGCAGTGACGGCCCCGAGCCACGGCAGGAGCGTCAGGGGCGAAAAGAGCAACGCACCCGCAGCGCCGGCGATCCACGGCGCCCAGGGCGATTGAACCGCATCGACGAACCGCAGGCGCCGGCGAACGAAGTTCCGGGCCAGGAGATAGCCGCCGAAACCGGCAGCGGCCGTCAGCAGCAGAGCGAGTGTGGAGTACATGTATCCGTGCCTGCGAAAGGGTTAGAGTTGTTGCGTTCCACAACGGAACGCAAGCCCCTTGAGATTCACTCGGCTCGGCGGAGGCGTACAGATGCCTAGGCACCGTAAGCATCCGACGGTCGTTGTCCCCAATATCGGTCCCATGGATCACGCATGGGATGTCCTCGGCGAGTGGCAAGCCGAGCTGGAGCTGCCGGAGGGCGAAACCCCGGTACGGGGGACGGTCACGTTCCGCTCCTGGACCAACGCGGAACTCGAGCTGGACCCCCGGGCGGCCGCGGTCGCGGGGATCCCCCCCACGGTGGCCCTGGAGCGCACCAGCGACATCCACCGCACGGACGCTGGGGGTGGGGCCCTCCAGTGGGTCCTCCGGGCCCCCTCCTGCAACTGGTCCCTCCAAGCCACCCTCTGGCCGGGCGCCTTGCATCTGTTCGTGCACGACGCCGACGACGAGGAGGAGCAGCTCTACCGCGCACGCGCGACCCGGGACCGGGAGTATTACGCGCGGAAATACCCGCTGGGGACCGAGGGCGGCTGAGCACGTGGCGCAATTGTATTGGCCCCCATATAATTCGCCATGCAGACCCGCTCGCTCGAAGTGCTCCTCTCCGGCCCCGGTGCAGACCCCCGAACCGCCACGATCGACATCGGCCTCCACGCGCCCGCAGAGCGGGTGAAGCGGGCTGCCCTCGCGTTCGGCACGGGGGTCGTTGCGGCGGCCGTCGCCGTGCTCATCCCGATCGTGCATTTCGTGCTGGTGCCCAGCGCGCTGGTGCTGGGGATCGTCTTCGGCGTGCGCCGGCTCGGCCAGACGGAAACGTTTCGCGGCGGGACCGGCGTATGCCCCTATTGCGGGACCCGGCAGCAGCTCACGTTGTTCGGTCGCTTCCACCTCCCCAAGTCACTCTACTGCTCGGCCTGCCAGCGGGAGCTGTACCTCACCAGCGTGCCGCCACACTCCCCCACATAAATCCCGACCCGAAGGCGGTCATCACGAGCAGATCGCCGCGGGCCAGCCGGCCCGCGCGGACGCATTCGTCCAGCGCGATCGGAATCGTGGCGGCCGTGGTGTTTCCGTATCGCTGGATGTTGTTGTGGATCTGGTCGTCGCGCAGCCGAAGATCCCGCTGGACCATTTCGGAGATCCGCAGATTGGCCTGATGCGGGGGCAGGAGCGCCACGTCTTCCACCTGCGCGCCGATCTTCCCGAGCACGGCCCGCACCGATTCCGGCATCCGTACCACCGCGTGCCGGAACACCTCCTTGCCGTCCATATCCAGGAACTGGCGCCCCGCTTCGAGATGCTCGGGCGCAATTCTCGGGTGATACATCGAGCCGGGTACGTCCACCCACAGCTTCCCGGCAAGCGCGCCGTCGGAGTGCAGATCAAAGGCCAGGATGCCGCGGTCCGGCTCGTCGCAGGCGCCCAGGACCACCGCGCCGGCGCCGTCCGCGAAGATCACCGCGGTATTTCTTCCGCGGGTCGTCACGTCCATGCCCGTGGATTGAATTTCCGCGCCGACGACCAGCACGCGCCGACGATCGCCCGTGCGAATCCAGGCATCCGCCACCGAGAGCGCGTACACGAACCCGCTGCATTGCGCCCGCACGTCGAGCGCTGGAATCGGGCCGAGACCGAGTCGGTGCTGCAGATACACACCGTTGCCGGGGGCGAAGTGATCGGGAGTCGACGTGGCGTAGACGATCGCGTCGAGCGCGTCGGGCTCGAGCCCCGCCATCTCGAGCGCGGCGGCGGCGGCGCGGCTCGCGAGGTCGACACCGGTCTCTCCCTCGCGGACCCAGCGACGCTCCTCGATGCCCGTGCGGGTCCGGATCCATTCGTCGGTCGTGTCCATCACCCGCGCGAGATCGTCGTTGGTGACCACGTGATCGGGGACGGCGAAACCGGTGCCGAGGAAGCAGGCGCGAAGCATGGGAGGTCCTGGCGAGGCGTCGGAGGATCGACGGGGAGGATATCTTCACCCGGAGATTCACGTTCCGCAAGGCATTGAGGATGATCGCATCGCCCGACGACCCGCTCGACGACGCCTTCCCTCTGGGCGACGGCACCGCCGACACGACGGCGGATGTCGTCTGCCCGTATTGCGGGGAGAGCAACGAGATCGGTCTTGATCCCGGGAGCGGTGCGGCTCAGGAGTACGTGGAGGACTGTCACGTCTGTTGCCGCCCGTGGCGGGTCCTGGTCGAGTACCGACCCGATGGCACCGCGTCCGTCAGCCTGGAGGCGGAGGACGAGGACTGACCTCGGCATGAGCACTGGATTCAAGGACCATTTCTCGGGTCAGGCGGCGTCCTACTCGGCGTTCCGGCCCACCTATCCGCCCCGGCTCTTCGAGTGGCTGGCGCAGACGGCCCCGCGACGGGACCGGGTCTGGGACGCGGGCACGGGGAGCGGCCAGGCAGCAGGCGGGCTGGCGGAAGTCTTCACCCGGATCGTCGGCACCGACGCGAGCGCGGCGCAGATCGCGCAGGCCGCGCCACACCCTCGGGTCGAGTACCGGGTCGCGCCGGCCGAGGCGAGTGGGCTTCCTGCCGCCTGGGCGGACCTCGTGACGGTGGCCCAGGCGCTTCATTGGTTCGACCTGCCGAAGTTCTTCAACGAGGCAAGGCGCGTGTTGGCGCCCGACGGATTGCTCGCCGCGTGGTGCTATGGTGATCCGAGGCTGGAGGACCCGGCGATCGATCGGATCGTGCACGGGTATAACCGCGGCACCGTCGAGGAGTATTGGCCTCCGGAGCGGGATCTCGTGCTCAGCGAATACCGGACGATCGAGTTCCCGTTCCGGGAGATCTCGACACCATCGTTCATGCTG
Organism: Gemmatimonadales bacterium; assembly: GCA_036560625.1. Taxonomy (GTDB): domain Bacteria; phylum Gemmatimonadota; class Gemmatimonadetes; order Gemmatimonadales; family GWC2-71-9; genus DASQPE01. The sequence goes on along the minus strand of DATBQV010000095.1, from coordinate 814 downwards.
GAGGCGGCGTGGACGCTGCCGCAGCTGGCCGGCTATCTGCGGAGCTGGTCCTCGACGGCGCGCTACGCCAAGGTGCTCGGCCGCGACCCGGTGGCCGCGGTGGAAGAGGAGCTTGAGGCCGTGTGGCGTTCGCCGGAGACCCCGCGCACGATCCGCTGGCCGATCACGATCCGCGCCGGCCATCCGTAGGCGCACCACGTACGCGCCGGCGAGCCGGCGCTCGCCACCTACAGCCCGCCCAGCCAGGGATATCCCTGGTCCTCCCAGTAGCCTCCGGGCCGATCGGCCGTGAACGTCATCCGGGCCAGATACTTGGTGAGCTTGTAGCCGAGCTTGATCGGCGAGTAGACCCGGAGCGGTGCGCCGTGATCCGGCCGGAGCGGCTGTTCGTTGTACGCATAGGCCAGGATCGTCTGCGGGTGCATGGCGCTCTTGAGATCCCAACCGTTGTAGTAGTTCTCGTCGAACGAATCGAATCGGATATACCGCGCCGCGGGCAGCGGCTCGACCATCGCCGCCACGGTAGACACGGGCACACCCGCCCAGCTGGCGACCGCGGTCCACCCCTCGACACAGTGGTGCTTGACCGTGTAGCTCACCGACGGGAGCGCCTCGAGCATGGGCCGGGTGAAGTTGGTCGGCTTCCGCACGAGGCCGCCGACCTCGAGCGACCAGCGGGTGGGATCGGGGGGCAGGGGCGTGGCATCGCTGATGAAGTACGACGGCATGCTTCCGCTTCGCGCCGACGGTGGATATGTCGGCGCCAGGCGGGACGATGAGAGCAGGACGTTCTCGCCGATCCAATCGTTGATGC
>DATBQV010000094.1:0-2948 GCA_036560625.1 Gemmatimonadales bacterium | reverse complement strand
GTAAGCGGGGAACTTCGCGATCGCGAAGTAGATCGACTTGTCCTCCCCGCGATAGGCGACGCCCTTGTCGAGCAACGATTGCGTGAGCGCGATCATCGGCGCGACGTATTCCGTGGCGCGGGGATAGGCGTGCGCCGGGCGGATCCGGAGGTAGTCGCGATCCTCGAAGAAGGCGCGGGCGAACGGCTCGACGTGCTCGCGTATCGACACGCCCCGCGCCTTCGCGGCGGCGATCGTCCGGTCGTCCACGTCGGTGAGGTTCATGATGTGAAAGACTTCGTACGCGCTCGCTTCCAGCCAGCGGCGGAGCAAGTCCTCGAACAGGAACGTTCGGAAGTTCCCGATGTGAGCGTAGCCGTAGATGGTGGGACCGCAGGTGTAGAGGCTCACCCGGGGCGGCGCGATGGGACGGAACGTCTCGACGGTGCGGGACAGCGTGTTGTAGAGCCGGAGCATCAGGCGCCTCCGGCCGCCGCCGCCGTTTCGACCGTGCCGGCGGGAGCGGCTGAGCCCTCCACCTTGACGTGGACCTTGCGCTGCGGGAACGGAATCTCGAGGCCTTCGCCGTCGAGGCGCTTCTTGAGCCGGAGCCGGAGCTCGCGCGCGACGTCCCATTGACTCCCGGGCTGGGTGCGGGCCAGCACCCGGACGACGACGGCGCTGTCGCCCAGGGATTCCACGCCCGGCACCTCCACCGGTCCCTCCAGTCGCGCCTTCCACGCGGGATCCGCGGAGAACCGCGCGCCCTCGTCGCGCAAGACGTCCAGGGCCTGGTCGATGTCCGCGTCGTAGGCGATGCCGACGTCGATCACGGCCCGCGACCAGCCCCGGGTCTTGTTGCTCACGACCTTGATCTCGCCGTTCGGGATCGTGTGCAAGACGCCCTGCGTGTCGCGCAGCGCCACGACCCGGAGGGACATGCGCTCGACGACGCCGCTCTTTCCCGCCGCCTCGATCACGTCCCCCACGGAGAACTGGTCCTCGAACAGGATGAAGAACCCGGAAATGAAGTCCTTCACCAGGCTCTGCGCCCCGAACGAGATGGCGAGCCCGAGAATCCCCGCGCCCGCGAGCAGGGGACCGATCTCGACGAACAGATTGAGCGTGAGGAGGCAGCCGGCGACCAGCACCGTGGTTCCCCCGACGGTGCGCAGCAGCTGGGCGATCGTGATGCCGCGCTTTTCCCGGCCCGAGGTGACGGGGGTATCGCCGTCGTTGACCATTCGCTCGATCCGGCGCGCGGTGAGCCGGATGAGGCGCATGACGGCCCAGGCCAGGAGCCAGATGATGGCCACCTGGACGAGCTTCCGCGTCAGCTCCGCGCCGTCGAGTCGGAGGAACTGCGCTGCGCGCGCGAGGAGGGCTTCGACGTTTAGGAGGAAAGACACGCCGCTAAGCTAGGCGTCCCTCTGCGACACAGTCAATCGGCTGCGAAAGCGGGGCATCCCGCCGCCCGGGTGGTGAGCGCTCCACCCGGCCCAGGGCGGCGGCAACGACGGAGCGGGTGGGAGAAGCGGGCTCGGGCCGAAGAGCCAGCCGGCGGAACCGGGCGAGGGCCCGAGCCGCGATCACCCGCAGCACGTGCCCGTCCCACACGGCGACACGGGGTGCGAGCGCCAGCAGCGTTCCCAGATCCGAGGCGAAGAGGAGGAGGCGGCGGCCACCCGGCCCCGGCACTACCAGCCGAACGGGCGGGCGCGCCGCCTCGAGCCAGACACCCAGCGGCTCGGCAACTCGGCTGAGCCGGACCAGGCGGGCGACGGGGAAGGCGGGTGGGATGGGGAGAATGCGCCGGGGCACAACGCAGGTTAGCGCGCCGCCCGGCGGCTGGTGGTACCGCCGCGACGCGTGCGGCGCTATTTCACCGCGGCGCGCTGGCCCAGCTTGGATTCCCGCCCTTGGACCACCGCGTCGACCAGTGGGGACGGATCGAACCGAACCGGGTCGGTCGCGGGCAGGCCGGTCTCCCGCGCCGCCGCCTCGCAGGCGCGGCGCGCGTCAGCCTCGGGGAGGTCGAACGTGTTCAGGCAAATCCCGAGCACGCGAGTAGGGTGGACCATCGAGCCGATGGCTTCGTAGATGCGGACGTACTCGGCGAGCGGGGGAATCCGAAGCCATGCCTCCTCCCGATAGTCGCCGATGTACTCGCGGCCGGCCTGGTGGCAGAGCAGCAGACCGTCGGGGCACGAACCGTGGAGGAGGCCGAGCGTGACGCCCGAGTATCCCGGATGGTTGATGCTTCCCTGCCCCTCGACCAGCACGATGTCCGCGTCGACGGCGCCATCGAGCGTGATCCGTTCCGCGGCGCCGGCAATGAAATCGGCGATCACCGCGTCGACCGCGATGCCCCAGCCCTCGAGCATGATGCCCGTCTGCCCGGTGGCCACGAAACGGGTCCGGATATTCCGGCGATTCAGCTCGCCGACGATCTGGAGCTGTGCCGTCATCTTGCCGACGTTGCAGTCGGTGCCTACGGTGAGAACGACGTACGCGTCCAGCTCTTTGACGCGCCCCGCCGCAACGGGCAGGTCCGCGGGCGGCCGCCGGAGATCGAGGATGCGGCGTCCCCGGGCCTTTGCTTTGGCGGCAAGGACGGGGTCGTCAGCCAGGAAGGTGTGCAGGCCGCTCACCAGGTCGCAGCCGGCGTCCAGTGCTTCGGCCAGCCACGCACGCCATTCGTCGGGAAGGCGCCCGCCCACTGGCGCGATGCCGATGAGCACCGAGTTCGCGCCGCGCGTGAGTCCCTCGCTTACGGAAGCGACAACAGGGATCGCGCCACCGAAGCCCAGCACGTCCTGGGCGGTCCGGCCGGCCAGACGCCGATCCATGACCGCCGCCACCCGGTCGGGCTGATAGCGGACGATCGCGTTGGCCGTCTTGGACGTCATCGGCCCGAAGTCGCCGTCGGCGACTATGAGATACCGGATGGCTCCCGGATTGGGCGACTG
>DATBQV010000093.1:0-9228 GCA_036560625.1 Gemmatimonadales bacterium | reverse complement strand
GGCGGCGCCCGCCTCGGTCTGCCAGTCGACGCCGAGCACGTCGGCGCCGGTGACCCGGGCGATCTCCTCCAGCGCCCAACCTGCGCCCGGCGCGAACGCGATGACGGGCGCGCCCGCCGCCTTGGCGATGTGCACCGCCTCCGCGAGATACGGGAGGGCGAACGTCCGGAAGTCCTCGGGGCCGAGCGCGCCGGCCCAGGAGTCGAACACCTGGACCACCTGCGCTCCCGCGGCGACCTGGGCCTTCAGAAACGCGCCGACGACCTTCGCCAGCCGGCCGAGCAAGGCGTGCGCTCGCGCGGGATCCTCGACCAGCACTCGTTTCGCCAAAGCAAAGCTGCGCGACGACCCGCCCTCGATCATGTAGCTCGCGAGCGTCCACGGCGCCCCGGCAAATCCGATGAGCGGCACCCGTCCGTCGAGCGCACGACGCGCAAGGCGGATCGCCTCGAGCACGTATCCGAGCCCGTCTTCCGGCTTCACGTCGCGCAGCCGATCGAACTGGGAGCCCGCGCGGAGCGGCTCCGGGAAACGCGGGCCCACGCCCTCGTCCACCGTGAGCTCCATCCCCATCGCCTGGGGAACCACCAGGATGTCGCTGAAGATGATCGCCGCGTCGACCTCCAGGATGTCGACGGGCTGCAGGGTCACCTCGACGGCCAGCTCGGGCGTTCGCACCATCGTGAGGAAGTCCGCCCGCTCGCGGACCTTTCGATACTCCGGCAGGTAGCGCCCGGCCTGGCGCATCATCCACACCGGCGGGCGCTCGACCGTCTCGCGACGGCATGCCCGGAGGAGGAGATCGTTCATCGGCCGGCCGGCTTAGTGGGGTTTCGCGAGGGCTCGGATCCGCTCGGCCACGGCGTCGACGGTGGGCCGCTTGGCGACCCCGGCCGGCGCCCAGCCTGCCGCCCGTGCCGCGGCGGCGGTCGTGGGCCCGATGGCGACCAGCGCCGGGCGCTCGTCGCGTGGGCTCACCTTGGCTGCCAGCGTCGCGACGCGAGGACTGGCCACGAGCAGCACGTCCGCGCCAAGGAGCGCGCGTCGGGCCTCATCGTCGGGCGCCAGCAGGGAGCGATAGCAGACGACCTCTTCCACGGTCACGCCTCCGGCCCGCAGCACGGCCGGCAGCTCGTCCCGCCGGGTGTCCCCGCACGGAAAGAGGACGGGTGATCCCACGTGCGCCGCGAGCATGGCGCTCCCCAGGATCGACCCCGCGCCCGCGTCCAGCGTCACCAGACTCGACGGGAGGCGCACCGGGTCGAAGAGATCGCGCAGTGGCCCCGCCGTCGTGGTGCCCGGCGCCCAGGCCTCCAGTCCGCGCGGTGGGTTGGCCCGGTGCCCCGCCACCCGCGCGGTGAAGGCCTGCGCCGCCCGGGGTGAGGTCACGGCGACCGCCTTGAACTCGGGGAGCCGGAAGATCGCGCGATCGACGGGCGCCCAGTCCTCGGGCGGACCGAACGAGAGGAGCGGCACCTCGCGAACCGTGAGGCCCTCGCCGCGCAGCCGCTCGGCAAGCCCGGAGAGGGAGCCGGGCGCGATCGAGAGCACCACGGTCGGCGGGCGCGGGACCATCAGGGCTCCGGAACCGCTTGGGCGACCGTCGCCCGCACCGATCGGAGAATCGCCTCGGCGCCCCGCCCCAGAAGCTCCTCGGCCAACGCCGCACCGAGCGCCTCCGCGGCGTGCGAGGTCGCCGCCGGTCCGGAACGCTGCCCGTCCACACTCGCATCGCCGGCAAGCGAGACGACCCGGCCTCGCAGGTGGACCACCGCGCCGCCCCGTTCGCGGACCACCTCGGCGAAGGCCGCCACCGGGACCTGGCATCCCCCCTCGAGGCGCCGCAGGAAGGCGCGCTCCGCCGAAACCGCCAGCTCGGCGTCGGCATCGTGCAGCGCCCGCCGCACCGCCTCGGCGGCCGTGGCGTCCTCTGATCGGACGGTCGCCGCGAGAGCACCCTGCCCCGGCGCCGGCAGCATCACGTCCAGGGGGAGCCGCTCGCTGATCCGCGCCGCGAGGCCGAGCCGGATGAGGCCGGCCGCCGCCAGCAGCACGGCCGCCCACTCCGCGGTCCGCTCCAGCTTGGCCAGCCGCGTATCCACGTTGCCGCGGACGTCGACCACCCGGAGATCGGGCCGCGCCCGGAGCAGCTGTGCCCGGCGCCGCAGGCTGCTGGTTGCGACAATGCCGCCGCGCGGGAGCGTGGCCCAGGTGTGATCGGCGCGTGCCACGAGCGCGTCGCGGGCATCTTCCCGAAGCCCGACCGCGGCCAGCGCGATTCCGTCAGGGAGCACAGTCGGCAGGTCCTTGAGCGAATGCACCGCGAGATCGATGCGGTTCTCCAGCAGCGCGTCGTCGAGCTGCTTGGTGAACAGCGCCCGTCCGCCGATCCGCGATAGCGGGACGTTCTGGACGACGTCACCGGTGGTGCGGATCTCGATCCTTTCAGTGGCGTAGCCGTGCTCCGTCAGGCGCGCGCGAACCCGTTCGGTCTGCCAGAGGGCCAGCGCACTGGCACGGGTTCCGAGACGGAGTGGACGCGCAGTCACCGCCCGTCGCGGGGTGCCGCTCGGCGGCGCGGCGGCGGGACGGCGGCTTGGATCGGCGGGAGGATGTGCTCCTCGATCCACCGCAGCAGCTCCCGATCGATGTCGCCCGGTTCCTGCCCCACAACCTGCTCCATCACGGGGCGCCGCTTCCCGGCGTTCATCAGGTACCACATGGGAGGGATCGCGTCCTCGCCGCGGCGCTCATTGGCGACCCGCGCCTCGTAGGACACGAAGTGGAATTCGCGGCCGCGGTGCACCAGACGCCGCTGCTCGACCTTGTAGGTGCTCATCATGAACTCGGGATGGGGTGGCGTGCCTGACGGCGCGCACGCCACGTGGGCCGGCGGGTCGCGCCCCTCAAATCTAACCGGGTCGCTGCTCCGTCTCGACCCGCGACGCCGCTTCGAGCCCCGATCGGAGTGCGTCGCCCAGGCCCACGCCGCCGCGGTAGGACCCGGCGAAGAGCAAGCCGGGATTCGCGCTCTCGATCTCGCGCATCAGGCCGAGCCACCGATCGTAGCCGACGACGTACTGGGGAATGGCATCCGGCCAGCGGACCACGTGCCGGAAGGTGGGTTCTCCGTGGACCCCAAGCAGCCTCGCGAGCTCCTCCTGCACGAGGGTCACGAGCGCACCGGCCCCGAGCGCCGCCAGCTCCGGCTGCCGCGCACCCCCGACGAAGGTGGTGAGCGTTACATGGCCGGGCGGAGCGCGCCCGGGAAACAGGGTCGACGTGAACAGCGTGCCCAGCACCCGGAATCGTTCCACTGCGGGGACGAGGACGCCGAAGCCATCCAGCGCGTGGGTCACGTCACCCCGGGGAAACCCGAGTGTGACGACCGCAACCGGCGCGTGGGGAATCGCAGCCAGCTCGGCCATACGGGCGCCGGACGGTCCCCCCAACCGGAGCGCCGCGAAGGCGTGCGCCGGCACGGCGAGAACGACGCCGTCGTGCCGGGTCTCGTCGTCGGCGCAGCGCACCGCCCAACCACCACCCGCCGCCTCGATCGCCTCCACCGGCGCACCGGTGCGGATCCGATCTCCCAGGCGCGAAGCCAGCGCGAGCGGCAGTTCGCCCATGCCGTCGGGAAACGAAAACGGGCGTGCGGCCTTCCGCCCCCGCGCGAACGCGCCCCGCACGAGCGAGCCGTGCGCCTGCTCCAGCGCGTACAGCCGAGGCAACGCGTGGCGGAGCGACAGGGCCGACGGATCGCCCGCGTAGATCCCGGCGACGAACGGATCGGCGGCGTAGTCGAGCACCTCGCCGCCCAACCGGCGGCGCACGAAGGCCGCGATGGTCTCCTCGTTGTCCCGAGCGCGGCCGCGGACGAGGGGCTCGCCCAGAATGGTCAGCTTCGTTCGAAGGGAGAAGGCGCGAGTGGTGAGCAGCTCGCGCGGCGAGGCGGGTAGCGCAACCGGCCGGCCACCGCGGACGATGTAGCGGGTGCGTGCGGCTGGAGCGGCGTCCAGCCGACGCGCGGCCAGTCCCAGCTCCTCCAGCAGCGCGAGCACCGCCGGGTCGGGCTCGGTCAGGGTATTCGGGCCGGCCTCGGCCAGATATCCCTCCCGCCGCTCGGTCCGGACAACCCCGCCCACGCGCGGCCCGGCTTCGTAGACGGTGACCAGGTGCCCACGACTGTGTAGCCGGTAGGCCGCTGCTAACCCGGTAACGCCGCTCCCGACGACCGCGACCGACATGTCCTACCGGAGCGCCCGCGCGAGCCCCTCCTCGAGCACGGCGAGCTCGGCCTCTCCGTGAGACGCGGAGGTGAACGCCGCCTCGAACGCGGAAGGGGGGAGATACACCCCCGCGTCGAGCATGGCGTGGAAGAACCGGTTGTAAGCCGCTCGGTCGGTCGCCTTGGCGCCCGCGAAGTCGTGAACCGGGCGGTCCGTGAAGAACGGCGTGAGCATCGTCCCCACTCGCTGGACCGTGATGGGCACGCCGGCTGCGGCCCCGGCTCCGCTGATCGCGTCCGCCGCCCGGGCGGCCCAGCGGTCCGCTCGTTCCCAGATACCGGGACCCGCGAGCAGATCGAGCGTCGCCATCCCGGCGGCCATGGCGAGCGGGTTGCCGGAGAGCGTGCCCGCCTGATATACCGGTCCCGCGGGCGCGACCTGCAGCATGAGATCGCGACGCCCGCCATAGGCGGCCGCCGGCAGCCCGCCACCCAGGACCTTGCCGAGGCAGGTGAGGTCCGGCGTGATGCCGAAGAGCGCCTGCGCGCCTCCCCGGTGAACCCGCCAGCCGGTCATGACCTCGTCGAACACAAGGAGCGCACCGTGCCTGGCAGTGATCTCTCGAAGGCCCGTCAGAAATCCCGGCCTGGGCGGCACGACCCCCATGTTCCCCACCACAGGCTCCACCAACACCGCCGCGACCCCGTCCGTGCGGGCCGCGAACAGCCGCTCCACCGCATCGAGGTCGTTGTAGGGCGCGAGCAGCGTGTCGGCGACCGCTCCCGGTGTGACCCCTGGAGAGTCGGGGAGGCCGAGCGTAGCGACGCCGGAGCCGGCCGCCGCCAGCAGCGCATCCGCGTGGCCGTGGTAGCAGCCCTCGAACTTGAGGATCGCACGGCGGCCCGTGACCGCGCGGGCCAGCCGCACCGCGCTCATCACCGCTTCCGTCCCCGAGTTCACGAACCGGAGCATCTCGACCGACGGGAACGTCGCCACCACCCGCTCCGCCAGTCGCAGCTCCAGCTCGCTGGGCGCGCCATAGGTGGTGCCCAGGGCCGCGGCGGCGCCGATCGCGGCCACCACGCCGGGATGGGCGTGCCCCAGCACGAGCGGCCCCCACGACAGCACCAGGTCGACGTACCGGTTTCCGTCCACGTCCTCGACCCAGGCACCCTCGCCGCGCGCGATGAACCGCGGCGTGCCGCCGACGCTGCCGAATGCCCGGACCGGGCTGCTCACTCCGCCGGGCATCAGCCGCTCCGCCTCGGCGAACAGGAGAGCCGACCGCGCCGTCGATGCCGGTCTCGCGGGGGGCCGCATTACGCCAGCGCTTCCGACCCGCGGAGCCACTCGGCTACCTCCTTGGCGTGATACGTGATGATGGCGTCGGCCCCGGCCCGCCGCATGCCGGTCAACGCCTCGAGCACGGCCCGGCGCTCGTCGATCCAGCCGCGTTGAGCCGCGGCCTTCACCATGGCGTACTCGCCGCTCACGTTGAACGTGACCAGCGGAAGCTGGGACCGCTCCCGAACCGCGCGAATGACGTCGAGATAGGCCAGCGCCGGCTTCACCATCAGGAAGTCGGCGCCTTCGGCCTCGTCGAGCGCCGCCTCCAGCACGGCCTCCCGCAGGTTCGCCGGATCCATCTGATACTGTCTTCGGTCGCCGAACGCGGGGGCGCTGTCCGCCGCCTCCCGGAATGGGCCGTAGAATGCGCTCGCGTACTTGACCGCGTAGCTCAGGATGGCGCAGTCCTGGTGCCCGGCACCGTCGAGGGCCGTGCGGATCGCCCGCACCATGCCGTCCATCATCCCGCTCGGCGCCACGACGTCCGCCCCCGCCGCCGCGTGGCTCACGGCGACCCGGGCCAGGACCTCGAGCGTGGCGTCATTGTCCACGGCGCCGCTCTTCACGATGCCGCAGTGCCCATGGCTGGTGTACTCGCAGCAGCAGACATCGGTCAACAGGAGCAGGTCGGGATGCCGGGCCCGCAGGCGGCGCAGTGCCCGCTGCACGATGCCGTCCGCCGCGAAGTTCTCCGAGCCCACGTCGTCTTTGGCCGCCGGCAGCCCGAAGAGGATCACCGCCGGGATGCCGAGGGCACGGAGCTGATCGGCTTCCCGATCGAGAACGTCGTCCACCGAGACCTGGAAGACGCCGGGCATCGACGAGACCTCGCGGGCGACACCGCTCCCGTGAACCACGAAGACCGGCGCGATCAGATCCTGGGCTGCCAGGCGCGTCTCGCGGGAGAGCCGGCGAAGCGCCGCCGTGCGACGCCGACGGCGAGGCCGGGCCAACGGGAAAGAACTCACGGGCGCATGGGGTTACGGATGCGGGGCGCGATGGGGAGCGACAAGGGCGGAAAGCTACGGATGGTCCGGGTCTCTCACAAGCGAGTTCGGCCGATCAGTCCACCAAGTGTGCGTTCCGGCCTCGCACCGTAAGTCGCACGCGTATAGTCTTTGCAGTGTGTTCGGGAAACCCGGCGCAAGCCGGAATCGTTGCAGCAACATACGCTCCGGTCTCGCGTCCTGCGCGAAACCCCGCTCCGGCACCCTGCCCCGGCAGGTAGCAAATGGGCCCTCGGTCACTCCTCGTCCCCGCACTTGCCGCGCTTGCCGCGGGCGCATGCAGTGCGCCGATTCCCCGCCCCGCTTCAGTCGGACCGATCGACCCCCCCACCGCCATCGTGGATGCGACTCTCTGGGACGGCACCGGCCGCGCGCCCGTCCCCCATGCCGTGACGCTGGTGCGGGGCAACCGGATTCTTTGCGCCGGCGGTGTGGGCGAATGCCAGGTCCCCCGGGACGCCAAGGTCATCGATGCACGCGGGGCATGGCTCATTCCCGGCTTGATCGACAGCCACGTCCACCTGCTGTTTCTTTTCCGCGGCAGCGCCGGCGAGGACCTGAGTAACGACCTCAAGGATCTCCTGGCGCAAGGCGTCACCACCGTCCGCGACATGGGCACGAACCCGGTCGAGCTGCTCGCTCGCACGCGCGCCCTGGGCGCCGCCCCGCGGGTGTACGCTATGCAGCTGGTCGCCGGGTTCCGGTTCTTCTACGGGCGGGAGCAGGTGTTGACGACCGACGGGAGCGTGGCGTACCGGCTTCCGCAGGCGCAGATCATGGAGATGCGCGGGTGGACGCCGATGATGTTTACCCGCGACGACGATGCGGACTCGCTGGTCGTCGAGGCGAAGAAGACCGGCGCGATCGGCCTCAAGCTCTACGGCTACCTCGACTCGATGCAGGTCCGGAAGCTCACCGAGGCGGCCCACGACGCCGGCATGACCGCGTGGGGCCACGCGTGGGTCCAGCCTGCCAACCCCAGGGACCAGGTGCTCGCGGGCGAGGACGGCGTGGTGCACGCCTCCCTCTTCGTCGGTGACCTCTTCTCATCCATGGCGCGGGACAGCCTGCTCGCGAGCACCGCTATTCTCTGGGCCGGGGCGCATGAAGCCACGCCGGAGTCGGCGCTCGATCCCCATATCGGCGAAACGCTCGACAGCATGGCCCGCCGGGGCACCTTTCTCGAGCCGACCCTCGATGTGACCATCCGCAGCGTCGCGCACTACGACGCGGAGCACGCCGACCAACCGTCCTTGCCCGAGCAGTACGCGCGGGCGGCGGTCGGATTCAGCATGGCGGTGACGCGGGAGGCCGCGAAGCGCGGCGTCCGGCTCACGGCTGGAACCGACCACGTGGCCTACGGGCCGGTCCGCGACCGGGCCTCCCTCGCCGGCGAGCTTCGGCTGTTGGTGGATTCGATCGGTCTCTCACCCGAGGCCGCACTGCTCGCCGCCACCCGCGATGCCGCGGTCGCGATCGGGGGCGAAGCCGCGCGCTCGGTCGGGACGATCGAGGCCGGGCGGTACGCGGACCTGCTGTTGCTCGACAAAAGCCCACTCGACGACATCCGCAACATCGATGGCATTCAGTGGGTAATGCAGGACGGCCGCCTGTGGCGGCCGTGGCAGCTGCGCAGCGGCATAGCCATGGACGACCGGGGCGCCGACTCCGCCGGGGCGGCTTCCGACGAGCCCGCCCTCTCACATCCCGGCGGCCGCTAGCGCGGCGCGCCGGCCCGGCTTCCCCCTCCGCTGCCGGTCTCCACGGGCAGCTCCTCCCGCTCCGACCACTCCGTCCACGACCCCGTGTAGATCCGCACGTCCGGATAGCCCAGCAGATACTTGAGGGCAAAGAACACGTGGCTCGCCTCGGTGGTGCTGTTGCAGTAGAGAATGAGGCGACGGTCCGGCGTGATCCCCTGGGCCCGGTACCCGGCGCGGAGCGAGTCCGCCCGCATCCAGACGCGGCCGAATCCTTCCTGGAGCAAGTCGTCCTGCCAATAGTGATTGACGGCGCCGGGGATGTGCCCGTGCCGGATCTGCGCGCCGGCCTCACCGGCGAACTGGTCCGGCGGCCGGGCGTCTACCAGCACCGCGTCGTGTCGCTCCACGGCGCGCCGGACGTCGTCGAGCGATGCGACGTCCGGGCGGAACGGCCCGGGGGCCGGTGGAGCGGCCGCCAGCTTCGGATAGTGCTGGTCGATCGGACGCTGCTCCAGCTGCCACTTGAAGAAGCCGCCGTCCAGCAGATAGACCCGGGGATGGCCAAGGCTTGCGAGGAGCCACACCGCAAAGGTCGCGTCGATGTTGTGCGTCTCACCCGCGCTGTAGACCACCACCGGCTGATCCCAGCGCACGCCCAGCCTCGCAAAGGCCCGCGCGTACCAGTCGCCGGGAAGGATCTGCATGGGCGTTCCGCGCTCGGCCGCCCGCAGCGTTTCCGTGTTGAGATAGACGGCGCCCGGAAGGTGACCCTTGAGGTACGTGAACGGGTCGGTGCGCACGTCGATGAGGCCGAACGGCTCCCCTCGCCGCTCCCAGTCGGCCAGCTGGTCGGTGCTCAGCAGCGTTGGGCGTGCCTCCGCGCGAGGTGCCGGCGGTCCCGCTTCGACCCCGGCATGGTGACCGCAGCCGAGCAGCGCCAAC
>DATBQV010000092.1:0-8757 GCA_036560625.1 Gemmatimonadales bacterium | reverse complement strand
GCTCGAGTACCACCACGGCGCCACCGCGGAGACTCCCATCTTCGAGTTCCCCGTCACGATCGAGGACGAGGCTCCGCCGGCGCTCGCATCCCGGCTGCCGCAGGCGCTCGAGCTGGCGGATCACCTGCGCCGCTATGGGGGGCTGATGGTCCTGCTGATCCACTCGAACGTGGTGGAACCCAAGCTCGGCTTCGAGCGCGGGTTCGTCGCGGGAGTGAAGGATCGGGCGTGGTTCGGCACGGCCGATGAGTTTGGCCGGTTCTGGGCTGCCCGCAACGCTGCCGGCGTGGATGTGGCGCGGAGCGGGGAGCAACGGGTCGTGACGGTGACGCTTCCGGCCGCGATAGACGGGCTGACGGTCTCGACGCCCGCGCGGTGGCATTTCGTACGAGTCGAGCCGGCCGGCGTCGTGGCGACGGGCCCGGGCAGGGTGACGCTGGCCTCGGCGGTGAACCGCGTCCGGCTCGTGTTCGCGAGCGCAGAAGCTTGCAGCGCGCGGCCTGCCACACGCTGTGCGAATTGCGTCGCGCTGCAATGTGTCGCCGACGGCGCTCCGTCGGCGCGCGCGCGATAATCGCCAACGCCATCCCCGTTTAACGCAGGGCGCTGCCGTTGGTACGACACCTGCGGCCGATCCGGTGGACCTCCCCCAGACATGCTCCTGCACGATCGCGGAGCCGTTGCATGCCGAAGACCCCAACCGGCCCCCGGCCGGATCCGATGACCCGAGAAGTGGACCGGTTGCTGGCGCAGCTCGCGCGCGTCGGTGGGCCGGAGCGCGAGAACGGGGCACCATCGGTGACCAACTCGGGAAAACGCCGGTTCGTCGGCGTTGCTCGATCCGGCGAAGCGCCCACCCGGGCCGATCTCATCGGTCTGTGGGCGCGCGTGGTGCTCGGCATGGCACTCGGCGCGGTGATGACGCAGTGGCCGTATCCGCACGGATGCGATCTGCCGCTGGCCGGTTATCTCGCCGCCGTAGCGATGATCGTGGTGGCGGGCGGGTGGATCGCGTTCTCGTCCTGGAGAATGCGGAGCGGCGTGCCCCACGTACTCTCGCTGATGCTGGTGTTCTGGGGCATCGTGCTGACAGCGGAACAGCTGCTCCCGCGGATCGGGTACGCGGCGGAGCAGGCGACCTGGCGCTGCGCCCCGTAGCCGCCCCGCGAAGAGCGGAGGCCTCTGCGAGTCCCGGGGCGTATTGCCACGGGCAGGCTCCGGCGCCGGCCGATTGCCGGCCGAAGCGGCCAGTCCGAGGGCCACCATAAGACGACTTCCAACCTGTTGTTCGACAGCGGGTTGGACAGCAGCCCCTGGTCGCTCGGCGGTCCTCTGTTTGTCAGCCTCACAGGGGGTCGCAGGGGACTGATTATTGCACCACGCGAAGGCTCCGATCACGCGTGCGGCCACCCGCTGCTCGACATACCCGGAGTCGCCCGCTAATGACGGTGCCCAGCCAGATGTCCTTGCGTCGGATCCCCGACGCGTTGCACCTCAAGGTCCGCATCGCCTACGCGGCAGCGTGGGAAGCGTTGATCGACACCCACACCGACCAGGCGCTCCAGTTCGTCTGCGAGTTCGCACCGCGCCTCGAGGTGCTGGACGGGCTGGACCTCTACTTCCAGGTGACCACGGTGCCCGAGGCGATGCAGGAGCCGGTGCGCTTCCGCACGCTCGTCGCCCTGGACCTCGATTCCCTGCCGCCGCTCACACCGCTGCCGGTGCTGACGGGTTGGCAACGCTTCCGCCCCGATCTGATTCTGGAGCAGCAGCGCTACCGACGTCGCTACCACGACAAGACCCTCGAGCTGGCGCGCATGGTGGGGGCTCGGGCCGCCGAGGCGATCGTCGGCACGCACGTGGAGAACGCCATCGGTTTCACGCACCTCCTCCGAGGAGCGATGCCGGTGAACACGGCGGCGGACCGGTACCTCAGGGAATTCGGCCTCCCCGCGAACGTCGCGCAGATGGTCATGCAGCGAGTGCAGGCACGGGTGGCCGGGCAGGAGTTGACCGCGCAGTACAACGACGAGCCGCCGAGGCCGCCCGAGCCGCCGAGGCCGCCGGCTCCGCGAATCGATGCTCTTCCCGAGGCCACCGGCGCCTTTCCCGGGGCGGCTGCCCGGCGCTCCTGATCGACCAACGCAGCGAGCACACAGGTGGACACGCGAACGGGGGCGCCTCAAGGCGCCCCCGTTCGCTCTACCATTCGCGAGTCTGCCGCTCGGAGGATCAGCGCCCCCGGGGGCGTTTGAAAACCGGCCGGCGCGGCTCGGCGGGTGCCCGGTTGGGCGCCGCTGCCGGCGGCGGTGATGCGGCCGGGGGCGCGGCCACCTCGTGCGGGCGGGATGCGGGGTTGTCCCTAGGGACGTCGTCCCCCAACCGCTTGCGGACCATCTCCGCGAGGTTGACGGGTTGATCCTGTCGGTGTGCGGGCGGTGCCTTGGGCGCCGACGCGCTCACCGCGGCCATCGGAGCGGTCGCCGACGTAGGGCCATCGGTGAGAATCGCGAGCGCCTCGCGCGCCGCGTCCTGAATGCTGCGGAGACAAGCGGTGGCCGCCTCGCGGGCGCGCCGGTCGAGTCGGGCGGATTCGATGCCGAGCACGGTGCGGAGAAGATCACAAGTGGCGTCGTCGGTGAGCAGGAAACCGAGAGCCCGCAGGCGCTCCCGGGTCGCCTGAATCGCCTCGGGACTGGGCTCCATGATCGCGGCGTTTGCGCGTATCGTCATGCCAGACCTCCTTCCGTGCCGTAAACTATAAGGGCGGCGGGGTCCGAGGTACCGCCGACTCCCTCCACCCGGGTCTCGAGGCACCATGGAACCACAGGCCTTCCTGCGAGATCTGGCGGTCGTGCTCTGCGTCGCCGCGGTGACCTCGGTGCTGTTCCAGCACCTCCGTCTACCGGCGGTCCCGGGGTACATCATCGCCGGCCTCGTGGTGGGTCCGCACGTGCCGATCCCCCTGGTGGCCGACGTCGGGACGGTGCAGACCCTCGCCCAGCTCGGCGTGGTGCTGCTCATGTTCTCGATCGGGCTTGAATTCAGCCTTCGGAGGCTGGCGCGGATCGGGCCGCGGGTCGGCCTGGTGGTGGTCCTGGAGGTGGGGCTGCTCCTCACGGCCGGATCGCTGGTGGGGCAGCTCTTCGGCTGGAGCCCGACGGTGAGCGTGCTGGCCGGCGCGATCGTGGCGATCTCGAGCACCATGATCGCCGCGAACGTGTTCGCCGAGCTGAAGGTGGAGGGCCCGCTCCGCGAGCTGGTGCTGTCGATCATGGTGGTCGAGGACCTCGCCGCGATTCTCCTGATCGCGGGCGTCACGGCGCTCGCGAGCGGCAAGGAGCCCACGGGAGCCGAGCTGGCGCGCACCGCGGGACGGCTCGTGGCTTTTCTGGCAGGCGCGCTGGCGCTCGGTCTCCTGGTGGTGCCACCCTCGATGCGCGCGGTGGCCCGCCTGCGCCGACCCGAGACCACGCTCGTCGCGAGCGTGGGACTGTGTTTCGCCGCGGCGCTGCTGGCGCTCTCCGCGGGGTACTCGATCGTGCTGGGCGCGTTCCTGGCCGGCTCGCTGGTCTACGAGTCGGGCGCGGGCCGGGTGGTCGAGCAGCTTGTGCGTCCGCTCCGCGACATGTTCGGAGCGATCTTCTTTGTCGCCGTCGGCATGCTGCTCGATCCAAAAATCGCGCTGGCGCACTGGCCGGTCATCGCCGTCCTCGTGGCCGTGCTGATTGTCGGGAAGACGCTGGGCGTCGGCGTGGGCGCGTTCCTCACGGGGCATGGAACGCGCCTCAGTCTCCGGGCCGGCATGAGCGTGGCCCAGACGGGGGAGTTCGCATTCATCATCGCAGGCATCGGGGCCGGGCTCGGCGGCGACGCGGCGACGCTCCCCCACGTCGCCGTGGCGGTATCCGTCATCTCGGCCTTCGCTTCTCCGTGGCTGGTGCGGGCGTCCGAGCCGCTGGCGCTATATGTGGACCGGCGATTGCCTCGGTCGCTCCAGACGTTCGTCACGCTCTACGGATCGTGGGTGGAGCTGGTACGCGAGGCGCCGGAGCGAAGCACGCCGTGGACCCCGGTGCGCCGGGCAGCGCGCCTCGTGCTGCTGGACGCGGTCCTGGTCGCCGGGATAATCATCGGCGCATCGGTCAACCTGCCGCGACTCCTCGTGGCGTTGAGCGAGCAGACGGGTGTGCCGCCCGGGACCGGCCGGTGGATGGTGCTCGCGGCGGCGGCTGCGTGTGCCGCGCCATTCGCCGTGGGGATGGTCCGGTCATCCCGTCGTCTGGGCAACGCGCTCGCCGATCTGGCGCTGCCGAGTCGCGGAGCGGGCGCGATGGACCCGGCGGATGCGCCGCGACGTGCGTTCGTGGTGACGCTCCAGATCGCGATCGTGATGATGGTGGGGGTTCCGCTGCTGGCGGTGACGCAACCGTTCCTGCCGCGCTATCAGGGCATCATCATCGTGCTTGCCGCCTTCGCCGTCCTCGGCGTCGTGTTCTGGCGGACGGCTACGAACCTTCAGGGGCACATGCGGGCCGGGGCCGAGATGGTGGCGGAAGCGCTGGGCCCCCGGCATCGCGGCTCGGAGGCGGCGACGCTGGAGCAGGTGCAGCACCTGCTGCCGGGGCTCGGCACGCTGGTGCCGGTGCGGGTGGCGCCGGGTAGCGCCGGGGCCGGCGTTACCCTGGCCGCGCTGAACCTGCGGGGGCGGACCGGTGCCACGGCGGTGGCCCTCTCGCGGGGCGGGGAGGACACCATGGTCTTTCCGACGGCGAAGACGCTGCTCAATGCGGGGGACCTGCTCGCGCTGTCCGGCAGCCACGAGGCGATCGAAGAGGCCGCCCGGCTGCTGACCGAGCGGGTCTGATCAGTCCAGCTCCGCGGCTCTCCAGAGGTACCAGCTCGCGACGCTGCGATAGGGACGCCAGCGCTCGCCACGGCGGGTCATGGTGACCGCGGCGGGGAGCCCCCGCATACCGAACGCACGGCGGAAGCCCTTCCGCACCCCCAGATCGTTCACGGGCAGTACATCCGGTCGACCAAGCCGAAAGATGAGGATCATCTCGACCGTCCAGCGGCCGACGCCGCGCACCGCAGTGAGCCGATCCACGAGCTCGTCGTCGGTCATCGCGTGCGCGCGAGTGAGGGAGGGCACCGTGCCCTCGAGCGCGTGGCGGGCCAGATCGTGAAGCGCCGCGGCCTTGTTGCGCGAGAGGCCGGCGGCGCGCAGCCGGGCCTCGGGGGTCTCGAGGAGATCGACGGGCCGGGGGAACCGGCGCGGCCGGTAAAGCGCGAGCACGCGATTGAGAATCGTCTCCGCCGCCCGACCACTCAATTGCTGATACACGATCGACTCGAGCAGCGCCGCGAAAAGGGTCTGCGTGCGGGTAGGCCGCACGGAAAACGGGAGGCTGCGCTGGATGATGAGCGCGAGCGCGGGGTCGGCGGCGGTCAGGTGGCGGACCGCCTCGCCGGGGTCGAAGCAAAGGCCATCGGAGCGCATGGGCCGGGAACTTCGCCCGGTCGGCGGGGGCGGGCCAAGGGGCGTTCAGGGAAGGAACTGCCGGATGGGACCCCTGAGAATCTTGCCGGCCTGAACATCACGTCAGGTTCTGCACTTGGTTAATCGCCTATTAATAAACGACTTGCGAGCGTGGCCTGCAACCTGCTTCACCCGCCTGGTGACTCGGGCCACACCTGAAGTGCGCCCCTGGTCACCCCCCGTCTTCGATCGAGAGGATTCCAGTCATGACGGCGACGCGTCACGTGTCGGTCATCCCCAGGCGGGAACCCGCGGCTCGTGGGCCGGTGCCGATGCTCGTCCCCCTGCGAGCGGCGGCGCCGTCGGCGACGGGCGTGACCGTGCTTCTGATCGAGGACAGTGCCGTCGACTCGGCCCTCGTGGACCGGATGGTGGCGTCGATATCGGGCATCGAGGTGCGCCTCGAGGTGCAGAACACACTTGCCGGCGGGCTCGCGCGGCTGGCGCAGGACGGCGTGGACCTGATCCTCCTCGACCTGTCGCTTCCGGACAGCCGGGGCCTCGCGACGTTCGTTCAACTGCAGGCAGTGGCGCCCGGGCTCCCGGTCATCGTGATGAGCGCGGACGAGGGCGAAGCGCTCGCGCTCGAATCGGTTCGCCTTGGCGCGCAGGACTACCTCACCAAGGGTCACGTGACGACGGCATCGCTAGGCCGCGCGGTCCGCTACGCGCTCGAGCGGCATCGGCTGGTGGCGTCGCTTCGGGGTCTGTCGCTGGTGGACGACCTCACCGGGCTCTATAACCGCCGCGGCTTCATGACGCTGGCGGAGGCGCACTTGCGGGTGGCCATGCGGGCGGGCCGGCGGTTCCTGCTGGTCTACGCCGACCTGGATGGGCTCAAGCAGATCAACGATACGCTGGGACACCGCTACGGAGACGAGGCCCTCGTGAAGATGGCCGACGTGCTCCGGGCCACGTTCCGTCAGTCGGACATCCTCGCCCGCCTCGGTGGCGACGAGTTCGTCGTGCTCGCGGCGGAGGCGGGGAACGACACGGAGCACACCCTGCTCACCCGCCTCGAGACGCAGCTCAACATCCTCAACGCCGGCTCGAGCCTTCCGTTCCGGGTGTCATGCAGCGCGGGCGTGGCGGCATTCGACACGACGTCCACCAGCACGCTGGAGGAAATGCTGGCCCGGGCCGATCGGCTCCTGTACGAGCGGAAGCGGGAGCGCAAGCGGGCGAGCTGACCCCTTACCCTGACGCACGATCCGCCGGTCCGCCCCGCCCGCAGTATCTTCCCCGCCATGAACCCCGAAGAGTTCCGCGCCCACGGCCACCTGCTCGTGGACTGGATGGCCGACTACCTCGCTCAGGTCGGCACGCGGCGCGTCGTGCCGGACGTGAAGCCCGGGGCGATACGGCGCGCGCTTCCCGATGCGCCGCCCGAGCACGCCGAGCCGTTCGAGCGCGTGGTGGCCGACTTCGAACGGCTCATCCTGCCGGGGATGACGCACTGGAACCACCCGGGGTGGTTCGCCTACTTCGCCGGCAACAACAGCCCGCCGTCGATCCTGGCCGAGATGCTGACGGCCACCCTCGGAGCGCAATGCATGTCGTGGCAGACGTCCCCCGCCGCCACCGAGCTGGAGCAGGTGACGATGGGGTGGCTGGCACGGATGCTCAACCTGCCCGCAGGCTTCACGGGCGTCATCCAGGACACGGCCTCTACGGCGACGTTGGTGGCGCTTCTCTCTGCCCGCGAACGGGCCAGCGGATTCGCCGGGGAACGGCTCGGCGTGGAGGCGGGGCGGGGGCTTCGGGTGTATGCGTCGGCGGAGGCGCACTCGTCGGTGGCGAAGGGTGTGAAGCTGGCCGGCTACGGAGCCGAGGCGCTGCGAGCGATTCCCGTGGATGAGCGGTACGCGCTCCGAGCGGATGCGCTGGCCGACGCCATGGCGCGCGATGTTGCCGCGGGACTGACGCCGGCCTGTGTGGTGGCGACGGTCGGCACGACGTCGTCAACCGCGATGGATCCGCTGCCGGCCGTCGCCGAAATCTCCCGCCGTCACGGCGCGTGGCTCCACGTCGACGCGGCCTGGGCCGGCTCCGCCGCGATCATCCCGGAGCTGCGCTGGATCCTCGACGGCGTCGAGCACGCCGACAGTCTGGTGTTCAACCCGCACAAGTGGATGCTGGTGAACTTCGACCTCACCGCCTACTTCGTGCGGGACGTGGATACCCTGCTCCGCGTTTTCACCGTCACGCCCGAGTTCCTCCGGACGAGACACGATAAGGACGTCGCCAACTTCCGCGACTGGGGCATCCAGCTCGGGCGGCGGTTCCGCGCACTCAAGCTCTGGTTCGTGATCCGGAGCTACGGCGTCGAGGGCCTGCGCGCGGTGATACGCCGGCACGTCGCCCTCGCCCGGGAGTTCGCTGGGTGGGTCTCGGCCTCACCCGACTTCGAGCTGCTCGCGCCGGCGCCGCTTGGCCTGGTCTGCTTCCGCTACCGGCCGGCGGGCTGGGCGGCGGACGACCCCGGCCTCGACGAGCTGAACCGGGAGCTGCTGGCCCGGGTGAACGCGAGCGGTCGCGTGTTTCTCACTCATACGGCGCTGGGCGGGCGCTACACCATCCGGCTGGCCGTGGGGCAACGGTGCACCGAGCGGGAGCACGTCGAGGAGGCGTGGCGCCTGGTGCGGGAGGCCGCCGGGCGCTGATACCTAGAGGGCCGGGGGCGGTGCCTCCGGGCGGCCGACCGCGTGGAGACCGAAGCGATCGGCGGCGGGCATGACGAACGGCAGCACCGCGCCGCCGAGAATCAGGATGCCACCCAGCCATTGGGTGGCGGTGAGCACCTCGCCGAGCACAATCCAGCTGGCCAGCGCCGCGGCGAGCGACTCCAGAGTGAAAATGATCGCGGTGGGCGTCGGGCTCACGACCCTCTGCGCGCCGAGCTGGAGATAGAACGTGACCGCCGCCGTGACGCTCAGGAACGCGAGCGCCAGGACCAGCGGGAGACCGGGCGTGAGCCTGGGCGTCTCGAACACGGGCGCGGCGAGCGCCGAGAGCAGGCCGGTTACGCCCAGCTCGAGTGCGAGCAGGCGGGTGGGGCGCGCCACCTGCGCGTAGTGACCGACCGCCACGATCTGGAAGGCGAAGATCGCCGCGCAGCCGAGGGTCAGCAGGTCACCACGGTTCAAGCCTTCGCTCATGCCACCCGGCCGGGTGAGCAAGTACATCCCCACACCGGTCACGATCACGGCGATCAC
>DATBQV010000091.1:0-8673 GCA_036560625.1 Gemmatimonadales bacterium | reverse complement strand
CGAACCACCCCGCCCTGCGCGTCGATCTCGGCGAAGAGTCCCTCGGCCTCGCGCTCGAGTCCGTCGGTCAGCGCTTCGACGAGATACGATCCGCCGAGCGGGTCGGCGACGTTGGGCACGCCGGTCTCATAGGCGAGGATCTGCTGGGTGCGGAGCGCCACACGGACGGACTCCTCGGTGGGGAGCGCCAGGGTCTCGTCGAGCGCGTTGGTGTGGAGCGACTGGGTGCCGCCGAGCACCGCCGCGAGCGCCTGATACGCCACGCGCACGATGTTGTTGTGCGGCTGCTGCGCCGTGAGAGTCACGCCCGCCGTCTGGCAGTGGAACCGCATGCGCCAGCTGCGCGAGTCCTTCGCGCCGTACTTCTCCTTCAACGCCCGGGCCCAGATCCGCCGCGCGGCCCTGAGCTTGGCGATCTCCTCGAAGAAGTCGTTGTGGATGTCCCAGAAGAACGAAAGCTGCGGCGCGAAGCGATCAACGTCGAGACCGCGGGCGATGCCGTGTTCCACGTAGCAGAACCCGTTGGCGAGCGTAAACGCCAGCTCCTGCGCCGCGGTCGAGCCGGCTTCCCGGATGTGATAGCCCGAGATGGAGATGGGGTTCCACTTCGGGGTATGCTCCGAGGTCCACTCGAAGAGGTCGACGATGACCTTGAGAGCAGGCTCCGCCGGGAAGATCCAGGCGTGCTGTGCCATGTACTCCTTGAGGATGTCGTTCTGAATCGTTCCGCGGAGCTGGGGCACCGCCACGCCCTGGCGTTCGGCGGCGGCCACGTAGAAGCAGAACAGGATGGCGGCGGGCCCGTTGATCGTCATGGAGGTCGAGACCTGGTCGAGCGGAATGCCCTCGAACAGCGTTTCCATGTCCGCGAGACTCGAGATCGCGACACCGCACTTCCCGACCTCGCCCTCCGACCGGGGATGGTCGGAGTCGTACCCCATCAGGGTAGGAAAGTCGAACGCGACCGAAAGACCGGTCTGGCCGCGCGAGAGCAGGAACTTATAGCGCGCGTTGGTGTCCTCGGCGGTGCCGAACCCGGCGAACTGGCGCATGGTCCAGAGCCGGCCGCGGTACATCGTGTCGTGAATGCCGCGGGTGAAGGGGTACTCACCCGGCAGACTCAACCGGGTCGCGGCATCGGCATCCAGATCGGCGGCGGTGTAGACCGGCTCGAGCGCGCGGCCGGACACCGTGGTGAATTCGGCGTCGTCCCGAACCGGCAGGCTCCGAACCCGCTCGCGCCATGCGCGGACTTCGGCGCGGAGCCGTTCCAACTCCCGCTCCTGTTCGGCGAGGCGCTCAGCTGCGCGCCGGTCCGCATCGAGATTCCAGGTCGTCATACCTGCTCACCTTGGCGCAGGCCGTCGAGTATCTCCATCGCCAGCTCGTAGGGGCTCAGCCGCCCGTCCGCCAGCTCGTCCATTCGCTCGCGCACCAACCGGTCCGCCGACGTCCCGTCCCAGAGCCAACGACGGGCGGCCCGATCCACCACCTCACGGGTCCGCTCGAGCAGGCGCCGGCGCCGCCGCTGGCCCAGCTCGCCGGACTGCTCCAGCCATGCGTGGTGCCGGTCCAGCGCATCGATCACCGCGTCGGTGCCCTCGCCTTTGGCGGCGGACGTGAGCAGCACCGGCTGCTCCCAGGCCGTTGCCTGGGCCGGCGCGGCCGGCGGGCGGGGTCCGCCGGAGCGGCCATGGTGGGCGGGCACGTGGCGGTACGCGTTGCCGCGCCGAATCCCGAGCGTCACCTCGATCTCCTGGCGCAGCTTCTCGGCGCCCGCGCGGTCCGCCTTGTTGACGACGAACACGTCGGCCACTTCCATGACGCCGGACTTGAGGGTCTGGATGCCATCCCCCGACTCGGGCACCAGCACGAGCAGCGTGGAGTCGGCCATGCCCGCCACGTCCAGCTCGGATTGCCCGACGCCGACCGTCTCGACGAGGATGCGGGCGAAGCCCGCCGCGTCGAGCAAGTCGCAGACCTCGCGCGTGGTCGTCGCAAGCCCACCTAGCGAGCCCCGGCTCGCCATGGAACGAATGAAGACGCCTTGATCGAGGGCGACCGATTCCATCCGGATGCGGTCGCCCAGGAGGGCACCGCCGGTGAACGGGCTGGTGGGATCAACGGCCACGACGGCAACGGTCAATCCGCGTGCGCGGTACGCCGTGACGAGCCGCTCGGCGAGCGTGGACTTCCCGGCCCCCGGGGGGCCGGTGAGCCCGATGCGGCGGGCACGACCGACGTGGGGATGCACGCCGGCCAGGAGCCGCTCGAAGCCCGGCCGGCCGTTCTCCACCTCCGAGATCGCCCGGGCGACGGCCGCCGTCCGGCCCGCGAGCAGATCCCCGAGCAGGCGATCGGAGGTCATGCTTGAAAGGTCGCCTGTCCTCATGGCACAGGCAAGCTTACTCGACCGCTCCCGGGGTCGGCACCCGACGCTGCGCGATCAGGCGGATGATCACGAGGACGACAATCCCGACGACGAGCGCGCCCAGCAGCAGAAACTCGAACCGCTTGACCTTGCCGAGGAGCACCTCGGCCCCGTCG
The DNA here is from genome assembly GCA_036560625.1 of Gemmatimonadales bacterium. Lineage (GTDB taxonomy): Bacteria > Gemmatimonadota > Gemmatimonadetes > Gemmatimonadales > GWC2-71-9 > DASQPE01. Next base: position 6,126 of record DATBQV010000091.1, on the reverse strand, counting down.
CCGACGAGATAGCCCAGGCCCACGAAGAAGCTCGCGCCGAGCACGCAGCCGATCGCATCGACCACGGCAAACCGGTGGAACGGCAGGGCGTGGAGGCCCCAGAACAGCATGGTGGCGTTCTTGGTGCCGTACACGAACCGGGCGACGACGATTTGCCAGATGCCGATCTTTCGCGTGATCGCTTCGATGCGCGGGCCGACCCGGCGATAGAACGCAGCATTCTGCAGCCGGGCCGAGTGGGAGCGGCCGACGGCGTACCAGATGCAGTCCGCGGAGAAGGCTCCCAGCGCCGCGGCGGCGATCGCTACCTGGGGGCTGAAGTATCCCTGGTGGGCAACGACGCCACCGAGCACCATCGAGAGGTCGCCCTCGAGACCGGCTCCGAGGAAGACGGCCGCGAGACCGTAGCGAATGATGATCCCGGTGAGCCCCACCCGTTCCCTCCGTCAGCCCCGCGGCGCGACTGCTCGCGCCCGCTCGAGAGCCTCGTCGATCGTTCCCACGAGGTTGTCGCGCCCCAACACGTCGAGCAGGCCGGCGCGCTCCAGCGCGACCATCGGCTGCGCGTGCAGCCCCACCACGAGGACCGCCGTCCCGCCGGCGCGGAAGCGCCCCACCATGTCCTTGAGCGCGTGCAGTCCGGTGGAATCGATCGCGCTCACCTGGCGCATGATGAGGACCAGCACGCGCGGCGCGCCGGCCAACGTTCCGAGCGTTTCCTTGAACTTCTCGGCGGCGCCGAAGAAGAAGGGACCGTCGATCGCGTAGATCTGAACTCCCGGGGGAATGGTTCGCCCGGCCACGTCGGCATACAGCGGCGAATCCGCCCCGGTCTCCTCCACGAACTCCCGGGTCAGCGCGCTGACGTTCGTCACCTCGGACATCCGTTTCATGAAGAGGAACGCGGCCGCCACGAGCCCGACCTCGACGGCGACGGTCAGATCGACCAGCACCGTGAGGAAGAACGTCAGCAGGAGCACGATGACGTCGCTCTTCGGGGCCCGCAGCTCGGACGCGAAGGTGCGCCAGTCAGCCATGTGATAGCTCACGACCACGAGGATCGCGGCCAGGACCGCCATGGGAATCAGGGCGGCCCAGCGCCCGAAGAACAGCGTGATCAGCAGGAGCGTAAGCGCGTGCACCATGCCCGCCACCGGCGTGCGGCCGCCGTTGCGCACGTTCGTCGCCGTGCGGGCAATGGCGCCGGTTGCGGGGATCCCGCCGAAGATCGGGGACGCGAGGTTCGCCACGCCCTGCGCCACCAGCTCCATGTTGGAGCGGTGGCGCCCGCCGATCATGCCGTCGGCCACGACCGCCGAGAGCAGCGACTCGATCGCGCCGAGGAGCGCGATGGTGAAAGCCGGCTGCACGAGCTGCCGAGCCGTGTCCCAGGTCACCTGCGGAATCCGCGGGGCCGGAAGCCCGCCACTGATCGCCCCGAAGCGGGCACCGATCGTTTCGACGTCGAGATGGAAGACCTGTACGACGGCGGTCGCGACGACCAGGGCGACGAACGGTCCGGGGATGCGGCGGTTGATCCTGGGCCAGAGCTGGATGATCAGAATCGACCCGACCCCGACGCCCAGGGCCCAGAGGTTCACCGCGTCCAGATGTCCGGCGTAGCTCCGCCACTTCTCGACGAAGTCGGCGGGCACAGCGGCCATGCGAAGCCCGAAGAGATCCTTCACCTGGCCGGAGAAGATCACCACGCCGATGCCGGCCGTGAAGCCGGTAGTGACCGGGTACGGGATGAACTTGATCGCGCCGCCCAATCGCGCCAGGCCAAGGCCGATGAGGATCACGCCGGCCATCAGGGTGGCGACGGTGAGACCCTCGACGCCGTAGCGCTGGACGATTCCATAGACGATCACGACGAAGGCACCCGTCGGGCCGCCGATCTGTACCCGCGAGCCGCCGAGCGCGGAGACGATGAAACCGGCAATGATCGCGGTGTAGAGGCCCGCCTGCGGCGTCACCCCGCTCGCGATGGCAAACGCGATCGCCAGGGGCAGCGCGACCACGCCGACGATGATGCCCGCCACCACGTCGGCAAAGAACTGCTGGCGCGAGTAGCTCTTGAGAGTGGTGGCCAGCTTCGGAACGAGCACCGTCACTCCTCAGACTCGGCGGGTTCATCCATCGGCCGCGGGAGGGTTGAATCTACCAGCCGCGGGGAGTCTGTCATCCGAGGGCGCGTGCCGTTCCCAGCAGCGCGGCCGCTCCGAGCAGCCACATGCCGTTCACGCCGCTAAGCAACAGCACGAGGGCGACCCCCGCGATGGCTACGGAACCCGGTCCGGTGAGCGCCGCCCGCCCCGGAGGATGAGCGTGGGCAGAAAGATCCCGACGGTCGCCGCCAGGGCGCCGGGCACGCCGGCCAGCACGTCCGACGAAGGTGGCCGTGGTAAAGACGGGGCCGGGAGTCGCCCGCCCGATCGCCACCGCGTCGATCAGATCGAGAAACTCGCCCTGGTGCGAGGCACGCGCGCTTGCCGACGATCTCCCGCTCCATCAGCGCGAGGTGGGCGGCCGGCCCGCCGAATCCGAAACAGCCCAGTTTGAGGAAGAGGAACGCGAGCGGCCCGAGATCGGCCCATCGGACAAGTTGGCGCACCGCTCTCGGCTCCGTCACGCCAGAAAGTCCCAGGGTGTTTAGATTTGGACCATTCGAGGGGCCGGAAGATCCGCTATTCGGCGCCAAAGGTCAACATGGCCGGGTGGCTACCTTCTTGCCCCAGGTGGGCTGTCCCCTGAAATCCAGCGTCAGTCGAATAAGGAAAGCGAACACCGATGCGCATCGCCCTCGTCACCGAGTTCTACTACCCGCATCTCGGCGGCGTTACCGAGCACGTCCACAACCTCGCCAAGGTCTACAACGCGGCCGGACATCAAACGCTCGTCGTGACATCGAACATGACGATGCCGCGCGGGACGCCCGACTCCCACGAATATGTGACGGACGACGATTTCGTCCGTCGGATCGGGACCAGCCGGATCATCTACAGCAGCGGGTCGTTCGCCCGGATCACGACCGGCTTCGGCCTGCGGCGGCAGTTGCGGGACCTGTTCCGCCGGGAGCAGATCGACGTCGTGCACATCCACGGCGGGCTGGCCCCGACATTCGGGATCCTCGGGCCGCTGGCGGCGTGGGATATCGATCTGCCCGTGGTCGCGACGTTCCACTCCTGGTTTCCCAAGTCCCACCTGCTCCGCACGTTCCGGCGGCCGGCGCAGTGGTGCGTCCGCCGCCACGCAGCCAACATCGCGGTGAGCCAGCCGGTGGTCGAGGCGCACGCCCGCTACGTGGACGCGGACTGGGAGATCATCCCGAACGGCGTGGACACGGACTTCTTCCGCCCGAACGGGCGGCGGCCGGGTGATGCGCTCTCGCAGGGCCCGAGGCTCCTGTTCCTCGGCCGACTCGACCCGCGGAACGGGCTCGAGACGGTGCTTCGGGCCATGCCGACGGTGATCGAACGCTTCCCCGACACCCGGCTGGTGGTGGCCGGCGATGGACCGTTGCGCCCCCTGTACGAGCGGCTCGCCCGGCCGGTGGGGGACCGGGTCCAATTCATCGGTCGGGTGAACGGCGACCGGCCCGAGGTCTACGGCTCGGCCGATCTGTATCTCTGCCCGACGACCAAAGCGTCGTTCGGGATCACGCTGCTCGAGGCGATGGCGTGCGGTACCCCCCTCGTCGTGTCCGACATCACCGGCTTCCGGGAGCTGGTCAACGAAGGGGCCGAAGCCGTGCTGGTTCCGAAGGATGATGCCTACGCGTGGGCGCGGACAGCGATCGACCTCATCGGCAATCCGGCGCGCCGCGCGGTGATGCGCGACGCCGGCCTGGCCAAGGCGCAGGCGTTCGCCTGGCCGAGGGTCGCGGAGCAGGTGTTCGCGGTGTACGAACGGGTGACGAAGTGATAGCAACCGCCCTCGCGGCGGCGGCCACGGCCGGCGCTGCGGGGCTGCTCACCTTTGGCGCGCTGGAGCCGAACAACGGGCTTTTCGGGCCGGTTACGGGCCGGGGCCCGCGCCGCCGGAGCGTCTACCTCACCTTCGACGACGGCCCCAACCAAGAGGCGACGCCGGCAATCCTCGACACGCTGGCGGCGAAGGCGGTCCCCGCGACGTTCTTTCTCGTGGGGCGGCATGTGGCGCTCTTTCCGGAGCTGGCCCGTCGAGTGGCAGCCGCGCACACCGTCGGGAACCACACCCAGTCACACGTGAAGCTGCACCGCCTCGGGCCGCGCCGCATCGAGCGCGAGATCCGGGACGCGCATGACACGATCGTAGAGGTCACCGGCGCGACGCCGCGGATGTTCCGCGCGCCCCATGGGTACCGCAATCCGTTTCTGTTCAGCGCCGTCCGTCCATTCGGCTACCGGGTGATGGGCTGGACGTTCGGGGTGTGGGACACGGCGCGGCCCGGTCCGCAAGAGATCCGGCGGCGCGTGCGCGCCAAGCTGGCCCCCGGCGCGATCCTGCTGCTGCACGATGGTGATGGGTACGACGCGCACGGCGACCGCGGCCAGACCGCCGAGGCACTCCCGGGCATCATCGACGACGTTCGGGCCGCGGGGTATGACTTCCGTCCGCTCGCCGAGCTGCTGACGGCATGAATCGTCGCTGGCAGTGGGTGTTCGTGGTCCTGGGCGCGGTGAGTGCCGTGCTCGCGGTGCGCTTCGCCCTGCACTTTCCGTGGACCGGGACGGTCGACGCGATCGCCGGCGCGGACTGGCTGCTGCTCGCCGGGGCGGCGGTCGCCAATCTCGCCTCGCTCGTCGCCAAGGGCTGGGCCTGGCACCTGTTGCTGCGCCCGGCGGCGCCGTTTCGCTGGAGAACCGCCCAGGCGGGAACGCTGGTGGGGGCCGCGGTCAACTCCGTCAGCGTCTCGGTGAGCGGCGAGGCGGCGCGGGTTCAGCTGGCGGCGAGCCGGGACGGGGTTCCCCTCAGCGCCGCGATCTGGTCGCTCGTGTGGTCGCGGGTGATCGAGGCCGTCGCGCTCGTGGTGTTCCTGGCCGCGGCCCTCACGTTGATCCCGACCGACGGGTGGCTCAGAACGGTCGAGCTGGTGGCCTGGACGGTCCTGGGTCTGCTCGCGCTCGTGACGGCGGCGGGCTGGTGGCCGAGGCTCGTCGGGCTGCTCCCCGCAGGCTGGCGGCCGCAGCTCCAGGGTCCGACGGGCCGCATCGAGCCGGCCCGTCTGGCGGCGCCGCTCGGGCTGGCCGTCGCCAACTGGGTGGCGCAGTGGCTGTCGTACCACTGGGCAATCGCAGCGACGCACGTGTCGACCGCCGCCGCCGTCTCGCTCGTCGCGCTCGTCGCCGCGAACGTCGGGGGGGTCTTCCGCGTGACGCCCGGCAACGTGGGCGTGCTCCAGGCGTCGCTCGTCGTCGGCATGCTGGCGTTCCACATCCCGGAGGACCAGGCGCTCGCCGCCGGACTCGCGCTGCAGGCCGTGCAGGTGCTTCCGGTGATCGCCATCGGCATCGCGCTGGTGGGAGCGCAGGGTCTCCGCAGCTTCGCCGGCAAGCGCGCCGAGAGCGTGGGGGCGGCGTGACCATGGCCACCAACGCCGAGCCGCTCATCCGCCACCCCGCCTTCGCGGCGCCGCTGGAGTCCGTCGGGCGTCCGTCGATGGGATTGGCGCAGCGACTCGCGATCCTCACGGCCGGTCTTGCGCTCCTTCTGGTGCTCGGCGCAACGGAGATCGCCCTCTCCTGGTCGGCCCGATCGCGGATCGAGGACTTCCGCGACGACGCGGTCTCCCTCGCGAACACCATCTCGGCCCTGCTCACCAACATCGCGCCCACCGGCGACCCCGACTCGCTGGCGGAAGGACTCGAGGGCGAGTCCCTGCACCGTCTCGGACCGACGCGGCACGCCTGGGTCTACCTGGCCAAGGGCGCGGCACTCACGCTCGTCGCGTCCAGCGACACCGATCTGGTTCGGGCGGCCGATGACGCCGACGCGCTCGCGCTGGCGCGGCGAACGATGCTCGTGCGCCCGATCGAGGGTGGGCGGCCGGGTTGGCAGGTGGCGACGCCGCTGGGCAACGGCACGCCCTACGGCGTGCTCGACATCAGCGTCTCGACCCGGCGGCTCGAGGATTGGAGCCGAGTC
>DATBQV010000090.1:0-4133 GCA_036560625.1 Gemmatimonadales bacterium | reverse complement strand
GGCTGTTGCCGCCGGACACGAACACGTTGTGGAACCGGCCCTCGACGAAGAAGGCCACGTTGTTCTGGATGTCGAAATCGAAGCCGGCGCCGGCGTTGATGCCGAACTTGGTGCTCGACACCGAGGTGCCGTCGGTGAACTTGGACTTCAGGTTGTAGATGCCGCCGCCGCCGAGCACATAGGGGCGGACCTTGGTCGCCTTCGACGTCGGGAACCAGAAGACGACGTTGGCCGTGCCGTTAAAGATCACGCCCTTGTCGGCAAGCGGATCGGCCGCGACCGCGGCGGCGGAGGCCTTAAGCTGTGAGTACATGCCGTCGATCTGCAGACCGACGGGGCTCGTGGCCGGCTTGTACTGGAAGACGCCCTCGATGTTCCAGCCGGTCTTGAGCGCATCCCCGGTGGTGCCGGTTGGGATGGTGATACCGCCGCCCACACCGACGGTCATGAGATTCTGCGCGGCAGCCGATGACGCGCCGAGCGCGGCCATCAAACTGAACGCAGCAACACCCTTGAGCAGACCCTTCATATAGCGGTTGCCTCCCTGAGAGGTTTGCCAAACTTCGAGACACGTTGCCGATCAAGCAGGAGCCGATAATGGCGTAACGTGCCGCCTTGCAAGACCCTTGCCGCGGTGAAGTGCCTCGTATGCGCCGAGAAGTCCTTGTACAGCGTGAGATCGGGCCATCCTGGCCCGACCCCCGTCCCGTCGTTCGGACAGACTGTCCCGGCCCGAGGCCGACGCCGCATCCGGAAATTTTCGCCTGGATCGAGCCGTAACACGCATTCCCGCAATAAGATAGCCGCCCAACCCGCGGGCGGCCGTCGCACCTTGGGTCTCCAACGCGTTACCGGCGCAGAAACTTCCCCACCAACTCACGAAACTCCGGGGTGCTTCGGGCCAGCGCATTCACCCGCGCCCCCAAGCGAATCCCCTCGGCCATCCCCAAACCATCGAGCTCGTAGAGGAGTTTCTTCGTGAGCCCCACGGCGGTGGCACTCGTACCGGCCAGCGCCGAGCAGACCGACGCCACATCAGTCTCGAAGGTCTCAGGGGAAAGGATGCGCGACACCAGTCCGGCGGCGCATGCCTCTTCCGCCGTGAGGAGTCGTCCGGTCACGGCGAGATCAAACGCTGTTTTTTCTCCCACTGATCGCCGCAGGAGGGTCAGCACCATGGCGGGTACGAACCCACGCTGGATCTCCGGGTAGCCGCACCGAGCGTCGGCGCGGGCGAGCACCACATCGCAAGCCGTGGCGAGGCCACAGCCGCCGGCGAGCACGTTCCCGTGTACCGCGGCCACGACCGGCTTGGGCAGCACGCGCAGCGCGAGGAACAGAGCACCCAGCCGGAGCGCGTCGGCTTCGTTCTCCTCCGGCGATCGATCGACCGAGGCGAGCAATTCGGTGAGGTCGGCACCGGCGCAGAAATCCCGTCCGGCGCCGCGCAGCAGGACAACGCGGACGGTCACGTCGAGCTCCGCATCGTGCACGGCCGTGGACAGCGCCGAGATCAGCTCGGCGCTCAGCGCGTTGCGCTTGTCGGGGCGGTTGAGCGTGAGGGTGAGGACCCCCTCGGCCCTGGACGAGAGAAGTACGTCGCTCATGCGCGGGCCCGGGGGCGCGGCCGGAATCGGCGCGCCACCGCCGGGGGAACGGGGATCTCCATTCGCAGCAGGGCGGTCGAGTAGACCTTGCCCTGGGCATCGGTCTTGAGCGAGATCGTGCCTCCGCCGTCAAGCGCGTCATGCAACAGGAAGTTGAGAGCGTGCAGATTGGGCAGCTCGAAGCGCTCGACCCGGCTCACCATCCCGCGGAAATGCCGGGCCACGCGGGCCGCCGTCACCGCGCGCGCGAGCAACGGATAGAGGTCCGGCTCCAGCGCGATGAGCCCGACGTTCGCGGTGTTGCCCTTGTCGCCGGAGCGCGCATGAGTGAGCCACCGGAGCGAGACGAGGACGGGCCGCGGATCAACCCGCTTTCCCTTCTTACCTCTCACCTCTCACCTCTCACGGTCGGTCATGCCGTCAGTATCTCCACCCGGACACCAGGCTCGATCTCCAGCCGATCCACCAGGGCGGGCCAGTAGGCCACGATCTCCTCGACCTGCGGGCGGCCCCCCGCGAAGCCGGTGACACTGGGCGGCCCGGTGAGCACGAGCGGCGCCAGCTCCCGGGTGAATCGCTCCACCGAGGCCTTGTCCCGCGCGCGGACGCCGACCCGGAGCTGTACCTCGGGCGCGGCGGGGTCCGGCGGGCCGGCAAGGCGGCCGTGCGTGGCATCGGCGCCGACAAATTCCGTCACCATCTGCTCGAACTCGAGCCCCAGATCCGCCAGGCGAGCGCGAAGCACGCGGTCGGCCTCTTTCGCCTTGGCGTGCGCGTCCGGCCACGCATAGACCAACGCTCCCACGGCCTTGTAGCCGTAGAAATAGGCGATCGAGACCTTGAGCATCGGGGTGCGAGGCGCGCCGGTGATGCCGCTCACCCGCACGCGGTCCTTACCGACCTGCGTCAGCCGGATACTCGTGAAATCCGCGATCCCGTCCGGCGTGATGTAACTCTTCGGATCACCCATTTCGTACACCAACTGCTCGGTGACGGATGCGACGCTGACCACGCCGCCCGTGCCGGGGTGCTTGGTGACGACGAACGTGCCGTCGGCGGACGCTTCGACGATGGGAAAGCCGACCCGCTCGAGGCCGCGCACCTTCCGCCAGTCCTTGAGCAGATTGCCGCCGGAGGACTGGGCGCCGCACTCGATGATGTGGCCGGCGACGGTCCCGGCAGCGATGCGGTCCCACGCGTCCGGCCGCCACCCCAGCTCGTGCACCAGCGGACCCAGCGTCAATCCCGTATCGGTCACCCGGCCGGTGATCACGATGTCGGCGCCTCCCCGCAACGCCTCGACGACCGGCGCCATCCCGAGGTAGGCGTTGGCGGACCGGACCCGATCGCGGATGTCGCTCAGCGGGCGTCCGGTGTCCATATCCCGCAGCTCCTGTCCTCGCGCGAGCAGCTCATCCAGGCGATCGAGGATGTCGTCTCCGGTCACCAGGCCGACGCGGATCTTCCCGCCGAGCCCGAGCCGTCTCGCGGCGGCGAGCACGGCGTCGGCACAGCCGCGCGGGTTCATGCCGCCGGCGTTCGAAGTGACGCGGATACCCTTCGCCGCGATGTCGGGGAGGATGCGCTCCATGGCGGGGACGAAATCGCGCGCATATCCGGCGGCGGGATCGCGGGAGCGCTGCTTCTGCAGGATGGACATGGTGACTTCGGCGAGGTAGTCCATCATCAGGTAGTCAATGGGCCCGCCCTTCACCTGCCGGAACGGCGCCTCCAGCCAGTCGCCCCAGAACCCCTGCCCCGCCGCGACGCGAACGACCTTGCTCACCGGCCGACCGTCGGAGCGAGAGAGGTTTCGCGGGTCCAGATGTCGTCCGCCGTGTGCGCGACCACCACGCCCAGCAGTCCGAATCCGGACGGCAGCGTCCAGGGCGACTCGGGCAACGGGAACCGGACCGTCCTCGTCTGCCCGGTCGCAAGCGACAGCGCGCCGACGCGCTCACCGCCGGTCTCGAGCGCCACGGGCTCGCCGGCATAGAGCCGGATCGCGATGTGCGTCTTCCACGTTTCGGTCGACCCCGGCTCGGCCAGCCCGGGGAACAGCCGGAGCTCCAGTGCCAGGTCGTCGTGGTGCTCGGGCAGGGTGGTCTCGAGCCGACCTACGGCGTAGTTGAGCGGCTCCTTCGCCACGATGCGATCGGCGGGGTCCATCACCGCCACGCCGAAATCGGTGAAGCGCTCCCACTGGGCGGGGTCCATCATGAGGTCCACGACGACGCCCCGGACCCAGGCCGGCGCGGTGAACGGTATCCGCACCACGTCCGCGCCGCGGGCGACGAGGTCCTGGTCCCGTTGCCCTCCACCAAGCACGATCGCGACCTGGGTCTCAGCCGGCTTGCCCGACAGGTTCGTGACCTCTGCAACCGCATCCCGACCGTCTCCCAACCCACGCAGCCGGAACGGGGACTGCATGACCCGAGCGGTGACGGCGGCTCCGGACGTGGGCAGTCCGATCGCGTCGGCCTCGTACACGCCCTGAACCGCGTCACGTCCGTCGACCCGGAACGT
>DATBQV010000089.1:0-9458 GCA_036560625.1 Gemmatimonadales bacterium | reverse complement strand
AAACAGTAAACGGTAAACGGGGGGCCTCCGGTCAGGGGCGCCCCCCGTTCACTTTTCACCGTTCACCATTCACCGCAGTTCAGTCCAGCAGTTGCGTCTCGTCCGGCGGGCCGCCGGGCTTCTTGTCCGTCTTCCGCCGATCGCGTCGCTGACCCTGCTCATACCAGCGCCGGGTGATCTCGCCCGCCAGCTCGCGATTGCCCAGACCGAAGGCCAGACCCGCGGCCAGCGCAACCGCGCCGAGGATCAGCGTGAAGGCCGCGGTCACGATCTCCTGATCTACGCCCACCTGCTGCAGCGCCAGGAACACCGAGATCAGGACCACCGCGCCCTTGGCCAGCTTCGCGACCGTCGGCACGCCGGCCACATTCCCGGCCGACGCCACGATGACGCCCCGCACGAATTCGCCCACCAGCATGCCCAGCACCACCACCACGATCGCGGCGATCAGCGTCGGTAGGAACGCGAGCATCGTCCCGAACATCTGGTTGATGCTCTCCAGCCCGAGCGCGGCGCTCGCGAGCAGGATGACGACCAGCATCACGAGCCAGAAGATGAGCTTGGCGAGCGCGCGGATCGGGTCGAGCCGCGACCCGGTCCGCTCCACGACCTGATCGAATCCCCCGGCGTGCGCAACCCGATTGAAGTCCAAGCGCTTCAGGGTGTCGTCCACCCATCGCTGGACCTGGCGCGCGAGAAAGTAGCCGGCCAGCAGGATGAGCGCCGCGCCGATCAGCGGCGGCAGGACCTGCCCCAGCTGCTGCCCGCCGATCCTGAGCCTCTCGATCATCTCGTTCACGACGCCACCTCGATGACCAGCTTGCCGAACTGCTCGCCGTCCGCCAGCCGCCGGATCGCCTCGATCGCGTTGGCGAGCGGGACGACCCGATCCACGACGGGCCACAGACGGCCGAGACCCGCCAGCCGAACGATTTCGCGATACTCCCGGCGACTCCCCAGCGTCGAGCCCATCAGCGTCCACTGGTGCCAGAACAGCCGACGGAGATCAAGATCGACCATCGGGCCGGTCGTAGCGCCGCAGACCACCAGGCGTCCACCGCGGCGAAGCGCTTTGAGCGACTGCGGCCAGGTGCGTTCCCCGACGCTGTCCACCACTACATCGGCGCCTCGGCCGCCGGTCAGCCGCTTCACCTCACCGACCACGTCCGGTCGACGGTGGTCCAACACCGCATCGGCGCCGAGGGCGCGGGCGGACTCGAGCTTATGGGCCGTGCCGCTGGTCACGATCGCGTACGCCCCGAGGAGCTTCGCGATCTGCAGCGCGGCCTGGGCAACGCCCCCGCCGATGCCCCAGATCAGTACCGCTTCGCCCGGGCGCACGCGCGCGCGCGTGGTGAGCATGCGCCACGCCGTGAGGGTGACCAGCGAGAACGCCGCCGCCCGCTCGGTCGGCATCGTGTCCGGCACCCGGGCGACGTTTTCCTCGGGGACGACGACGAACTCCGCGATCGTCCCGGGGAGATGCTCGCCCAGGACCCGAAACGACCGGCAAAGCGCCTCCTCGCCTTCGAGACAGGACTGGCACGTGCCGCAGGAGATGCCGGGACTCAGCATGACCCGGTCGCCCGGCTGAACCGATCGAACGGCGGGTCCCACGGCGTCGACCACGCCCGCTGCATCCGAGCCAATGATGTGGGGGAACCCGGGCTCCACGCCCGGTAGACCGGCGGCGACGAAAAGATCGAGGTGATTGAGGGCTGCGGCCTGGACCCGCACCTTGACGTCGGTGGGCGAGCGAACCGCCGGCTCGTCAACCTCCCGGACCGCGAGCTGATCCAGGCCGCCCACGCCGCCCAGCGCGAGGGCGCGCATCAGAACGTGGCGGAGGGTACCTGCTCGCCGGGCCGGAGCTTCAAGGGCAGCGGCTGAGCGCCGAGCGCGAGACCGCGTAGCCAGACATGGTACTCGAGCCGACCCTTCCCGATCTCCTTGCCGGTCACGAACACCACCCGCTCGCCGTCCCGCGAAGCGGCGAGCGAAACCAGCGGTTGATCGGTCAGGAACAGCGCGGCGGGCGCGGCGCCATCGGGCATGCGCATGACGCGCCATTCCCGCGACCCCTTGCTCCGCTCTTCGCCGTAGAGAAGGTCCCCGTTCGGGAAGAACTCCGGGGATGCCTCCCGCAACATGCCGGTGGTCGCCCGGGCCTGGCCGCTCCCGTCGAGCGCCATCCGATAGATGCGCGGGGCACCGTCGCGGATGGAGACGAACGCGATCGTGCGCCCGTCCGGCGACACTGCGGGCAACTGGTTGCCGCCGGCGGAGGTCGTGAGCGCGACCGCGTCGCCGCTGTCGGCCGGCATGACGTAGATCTGGGGAACGCCGCTCCGGGCGGACGAGAACACGAGGCGGGTCCCGTCCGGCGTCCAGGCCGGGCTGCCGTCGGTCCCGGGCTCGCTGGTCAGGCCGCGGACGTTGCCGCCGTCCGCGTCCATCACATAGAGGTCGTAGTCGCCGCCCCCGCCCCGATTGGAGCTGAAGGCGATCCGCGTACGATCCGGGGAGATGGTCGGGTCGACGTTGGCGGCGCTGTCGGCGAGCACCGCGAACAGCGACTCGGGGCGGGCGGCGGCGGCCTGGTACACTCCGAGACTCCCACCCCGGTTGGACACCATCAACAGGTCGCCCACCACGAAGACGTCCGCGGCCGCGGCCGCACCCCAGCTCGTCGTCGCGGTGACTTTGGCGTGTCCGAAGCCGCGCGCCTCGACGGCGCCCTGGCCGTCCACCGCGGCAACGTCCGGCCGGTCGGAGGCCCAGGTAAGATCGACCGCTCCGCCGACCGCCCTGCCCTGATCGTCGGCGAGTGTCGCGGCGAGGGGGGCACGATCGCCAGGCGACAGCGCGAACCGGCCCCGATCGAGCTTGAGGATGCCCGGCACGATCTGGATCGCCCAGGTGGCCGGCTCGAAGCCCGCCACTTTCGCCGTGAGGCTGGTGGTACCGAGCGCTCTGGCGGTGAGCTGTCCCGTCACCGGGTCGAAGCCCGCGAGTGTGGTGTCACCCACCTCCCAGACGATCCGGATCTCGGGGATCGGGGTGGAGTCCACGGCCTCCGCGGCGATGGAGAACTTGTGCGTGCGGTTGAGCGGCAGAAGGATCGGCGCGCCGGCGGGCTTGGGCGTGACGAGGATCGAGCGCACGGTCTTGTGCACGATGACGGACGCGCGGCGCTCCTGCCCCGAGAGCCACGCGACGATCTCGGTCGTGCCCGGCCGAACGCCTTGCACGATCCCCGTGGGTCCGATCCGCGCGATCGACGTGTCGGTGGACTGCCAGACGACGCCCTCGCTCATCTCCCGATTGGCCTGTGACGGCACCAGCAGCCGCAGCGTATCGAGCCCGTCCGGCGGCAGGAGGAGTCGCGTCTCGGACAGCGCGAGATCGACCGTCTCCACTTCCACCGGTGCGGTCGCGACCATCCCGTTGGCGAGGGCAGCCTGGATGATCGCGCGCCCCGCGCCGCGGGCGAGCACGGCGCCGGTGGAGTCGACGGCGACCACGTCGGGGCGGAGCGACTTCCATACGACCCGGCCCAGCTCGGCCGCCGTGCCGTCGTCCCTGAGTGCCTTGGGATCGAGCTTCGCGGTTTCGCCGAGCACCAGGCGCAGCGCCGCCGGCTCGAGCGTGAGCGCGGCGATGCCGTGCGCCGCCGCGGGCGCGCCGGGCACCACGCCGCCGGCACCGGCCACGAGCACCGCAAGCGACGCGCGACGACCGCCGGTCCGTGCCTCGACCTTGGCGAGGCCGGGCTTCACGCCCAGCACGCTGCCGTCATTCTGGACCTTGGCGACGCTCGAGTCGGAGGTCCAGAACGTGAACCGCGCGTTCGGAATCAGATTGCCCTGCTTGTCGAAGGCGGCGGCGAAGATCGTCTGCTTCTGACCGACCCCGAGCGTCATCGTCTCGGGCGTCACCTGTACATCACTGACGGTCTGTGCCTGCAGCGGTGCCGCGAGGGCGCAAGCCACGAGGGCCAGGACACACGCGGGCGAGTCGAGTTGGGCTCTCACGTTGGAAGCAACACTCTGTCGGGAGACGGTGTGGGCAAGATAGCTCACGCGTAACAGTTTGTCAAAACATGACTTACGAACGCCGCGGCACCCTCGGACCGAGTCGGCTTCGGGCCTGCGGGACCAGCCTTGCACAAGGATTCGTTCCGCGCATCTTATATCAGCCCTGCACCAGCGCCGAGCGACTCTCGCCGGCGTGTTCTGAGGCCTCGACACAGCGGCGGGTCATGCGCCGCATCGCGATGGAGGAAGCACCTATGGCCGCGCTGCACTCCCTGGAGATGGGTTGGTCCGGCTCGGGCTGGATGGATCCGTTGCCGATGTCGAGCGAGCCCACGCCGACGCCGCCCCTGGCTCCCGCGCCGACTCCCGCAGCCGCGCCCGCCGCACGCCCGGCGGCTTCTGCGAAGCCGGCTGCGCGCCCCGCTGCAAAGAAGAAGGCCAAGCCCCGGCCCAAAAAGAAGGCGGCGAAGAAGCCGGCCCGGAAGAAGGCAGCCAAGAAGCGCGCAGCCAAGAAGCGCCCAGCGAAAAAGCCGGCGCGCAAAGCGGCGAAGCGGCGGCCGGCAAAGAAGACGGCCAAGCGGCGGTCGGCCAAGCGGCCGGCCCGCAAGAAGGCCGGGAAGAAGAGCCGCCGGCGTCGCTAAAGGCCGGTCGTCGCACCTCAGCGCCCCGCGTCATGCGGGGCGCTTCGTTTGTCCGCTCGCGCGACTGGGCCGCTCCGCCTGCGCCAGGGCCACGGCGCAGTTGATCAGCGCGATGTGCGTGAACCCCTGGGGGAAGTTGCCGAGAAACTCGCCGGTGCGGGGATCGATCTGCTCTGAGAAGAGGCCGACGTGATTCGCATGCCGCAGCATGCGCCGCACGATCAGGTCGGCCCGTTCGCGCTCGCCGGTCAGCGCGAGCGCATGCGCCAGCCAGAACGTGCAGATCGAGAACGCGCCCTCCTCGCCTTCGAGTCCGTCGCTCGCGCGGTAGCGATAGACCAGCTCGCCGTCGGCGCTGGTGAGCTCCCGCGCCACGGCCCGGACGGTTGCGCGCACGCGGGGATGATCCGGGGGCAGGAAGCGGACGAAGGGAATCGCGAGCGCCGCCGCGTCGAGCGCGTCGGTGTCGTAGGCCTGGACGAAGGACTGCTTCTGCTCGTTCCAGCCCCGCTCCATGATTTCCGCCCGGAGCGCCTCGCGCTCCGCCTTCCACCGGCCCACGTCGCCCTCGAGGCCGAGCTCCTCGGCCATGGTCACGCCGCGGTCGAGGGCGACCCAGCTCATGACCTTGCTGAAGACGTAGTGCCGAGTCTCGCCCCGGACCTCCCAGATCCCGGAGTCCGGGTGCCGCCAGTGACCGCAGGCCCAGTCGACCAGCTTCCGCAACACCCGCCAGGTTGCGTCCGTCATCTGATGGTCGCGGCGCCAGAGATCCGCCGTCTCCAGGACTTCGCCATAGACGTCGAGCTGGAGCTGAGCCACCGCGCCGTTGCCCACCCGCACCGGGCGGGAGCCCCGGTATCCACTGAGGTGGTCCAGCTGGCGCTCTACCAGATCCCGGCGTCCGTCGATTCCGTACATGATCTGGAGGTGGCCCTCGGATTCGTGGCGACAGACCTTCTTCAGGAACCGCATGAATGCGTCCGCCTCCGTGTGATGCCCGACGTTGGCGAGGGCCGCGAGCGTGAACGCCGCGTCCCGGAGCCACACGAAGCGATAGTCCCAGTTCCGGCTTCCGCCGATGGTCTCGGGAATCGACGTGGTCGGCGCCGCGATGATGGCCCCGGTCTCCGCGTGCGTCAGGAGCTTGAGGGCGAGCGCCGAGCGCTTCACCATCGTGCGGTAGGGACCCTGATACCGGACGTTCGCGGCCCATTCGTGCCAGAACGCTTCGGTGCGCTCCAGCTTCTCGCCGCTCTCGTAGCGACCGGCCGGGTGGATGTCGTCGTCGTCGTAACGCAGCACGAGCCAGCGCTCGTCGCCCTTGGCCAGCTCGAACACCGCGGTCGCCGTGTTCTGCTCGACCGACCAGAGCAACGGGCGCGCGCTCGCCAGGGTGACGACCTGGTCGGTCCGGTCGGTCGCGAACAGGCCGGCGCGCAGCACCTCGACGCGGGTGGTGCGCGCCCCATACTCGAAGCGGGGCATGAACACCATCCGCATCCGAACGCGCCCTCGCGTGCAGCGGATCCGCCGATGGATCTCGGGATGCTGGCCCGAGGGACGGCCGTCCTCGGCCACCGGCATGAAGTCGGTCAGCGTGACGGCCGCGCCCGCCTCCGTGGCGAACGTCGTCTCGAGGATGTTGGTGCGGGGGAGATATCGCTGGGTGGAAGTCGCGGGCTCGTCCGGCCGGATCGCCCAGGTGCCGCCCCGTTCGGGGTCGACGAGCGCGCCGAAGACGCTGGCGCTGTCGAAGCGCGGGAGGCAGCACCAGTCGATGGCGCCGTCCAGGCCGACCAGCGCCGCGGTCCGCATGTCGCCGATCAAACCGTATGCGGAAATGGGCTGCTGCGTCATCGGCGCGTGGTTCCTCCCGCGGGAAACATAGCACCGGCCGCGGCGCGGCCTTGCATCGTCCGTGTCGTCCGTCCAGCTTCCAACGACTTCTTCCCACAGCCGCGATGACCCGTACGCTCCTGCGCGCGCTCCCGTGGGCGCTGCTGGTCGCGGCTTGCCGCACCGGTGCGCCCCCCACTGACGACCCGGCCCTCGCCGGCCGTCTCACCGCCCAACTCCTCCGCTCGGCCGACGACTGGAATCGCGGCGACCTCGAAGGGTTCATGAGCGACTACGCGCGCGACAGCACGACCTCGTTCGTCGAGGGGGGTCACGTACGGCGGGGATGGGACTACATCCACTCCCGCTACGCGCCCCGCTTCGGGCCGGGGGCGCAGCGGGACAGCTTGCGCTTCGAGGAGGTCGCGGTGCGGTCGCTCGGCACCGATCATGCCCTGCTCACCGCCCGCTTCGTGCTCTTCCGCGGCGGGCAGACGAGCGCGAGCGGACCGTTCAGCCTGATCCTGGAGCGGCAGACCGCCGGCTGGAAGATCCTCCACGATCATACGTCGAGTGATCCGCGCTAGCGCCGTCCTGGCCGTCCTCGGAGCGGTGGCCTGCGGTCCCAAGCCACCGACCGGCGTGGCCCTGGTCGGTGCGACGCTCATCGACGGCGGCGGCGGACCGGCGCGACCCGACGCCGTCGTCGTGGTGCGCGGGGGCAAGATCGAGTCGGTGAGCTCGCGGGCGGAGTTCTCGCTCCCCAAGAATACGAGGCAGATCGATCTGCGGGGCAAGTGGATCGTACCCGGCCTGATCGACGCCCACGCCCACGTCGCGCCTTGGGCGCTGCCCCGCTACCTCGCGTGGGGTGTCACGACGGTGCGCGACGTCCACGGGGCCAAGGACACGATCCTGGCGCTCCGCCAACGGGCGAATCTGGGCGGCATTTCGAGCCCGCGGATCTACAGCGCAGGGGCGATGATCGACGGCCGGCCGACGACCTATCCCGACGCCATCGGCGTGGATGACGGGTCCGACGCCCGGAAGGCGGTGGATCAGCTCTCGGTGGCGGGCGTCGACTACATCAAGGTGTATACCCGGATCGACCCTCCGCTGCTGAAGGCGATCGTGGACGAGGCCGGTACCTTCGGCCTGCGGGTGACCGGTCACCTCGGCCTCACGAACGCCATCACGGCGGCGCGCATCGGCATTCGCGGCGACGAGCACATGACCGGCGTGCCGGAGTCGGCTCTCCCCGACCCCGCACCGCTCTACAGCGCGCACTACCGGGGATTCTGGGCGGGATGGACCGCGTTCGAGCGGGCATGGGCGTCGCTCGACTCCGCCTCGCTGGCGCGCGTCGCGGTCGAGCTGGCGGCGCGCAAGGTCTTCGTCATCCCGACCCTGGTGTTGCACGAAACGTTCAGCCGGCTCGACGATTCGACCATCACGCACCAGCCCGAGCTCAAGGACGTTCCACTGTCGGTGCAGACCGGATGGGACGTGCCCGGTATGATCGCCCGCGCCGGCTGGACCGCACTCGACCTGGCCGAGTTCCGGAAGTCCCGCCCCAAGCAGGATCTCTTTCTGCGGCAGTTCTTTGATGCCGGCGGAGTGATCGCCGCCGGCACCGACGCCTCGAACCAGCTGCTCATCCCCGGCTTCAGCGAGCACCGGGAGATGGAGCTTCTGGTTGCGGCAGGTCTCACGCCCAAGGATGCGCTGCTGGCCGCCACCCGCAACGGCGCACTGCTCCTCGGCGTGGACTCGATTGGACGCATCGTTCCCGGCAAAGCGGCCGACCTCGTCGTGCTCGGGGCCGATCCGCTGGCCGACATCCAGAACGCGCGGAAGGTGGAGCGGGTGATGCTGCGCGGAAGCCTGATGTCGGCCGACTCGATTCGGGCGGCGTGGTAGCCGGGGAGCCCGCCGCCGCCCACCATTGGCCTTTCCCCGACCGGAGTCACGCATGCCGGACGCACCCCAGGACCAGACCCCGCGTATCCGCCTGACCTCGCTCTCGCACGGCGCGGGTTGAGCCTGTAAGCTCGGCTCCGCCGACCTGGCGCAGGTCCTGCGCTTTCTGCCCCCCGTCGAGGACCCTCGGGTCCTCGTTGACGCCGCTACCCGCGACGACGCCGCCGTATTCCGCCTGGCGCGCGATCGTGCGCTCGTCGCGACGGTGGACTTCTTTACGCCCATCGTCGACGATCCCGCGGATTGGGGCGCGATCGCCGCCGCCAACGCGCTGAGCGACGTGTACGCGATGGGGGCGACCCCGCTCTTCGCCCTGAACCTGGTGGGCTGGCCGAGAGAGAAGCTGCCGCTCGCCGTCCTGGGTGAGGTGCTGCGCGGTGCCGGCGAGATCGCGCGGGAGGCCGGCTGCCTCGTCCTCGGCGGGCACTCGGTGGACGATCCGGAGCCGAAATTCGGCATGGCGGTCATCGGCGAGGTCCATCCCGACCGGATGCTCACCAACGCCGCCGCTTGCGCCGGCGATCTGCTGGTCCTCACCAAGCCGCTGGGCACCGGCATCCTGACAACCGCGTTCAAGCGGGACGCGCTGCTGGAAGCCGGCCTCGCCGAGGCGGTGCGCTCGATGCGGACGCTGAACGCGGGCGCGGCCAGGGCCGCGCTGGAGGTCGGGGTAAGCGCGGCGACCGACGTCACCGGATTCGGGCTGGTCGGACACCTCCTGAACCTGCTCGAAGCGAGCCAAGTCGGCGGCGAGCTGGCGTTCGAGGCTCTTCCGGTCCTGCCGCACGTCCGAAGCCTCGCCGGGCGCGGGTTTGTGCCCGGCGGCACGACGCGGAATCTCGAGGCTGCGGCTCAGCGCGTCTCCTGGGCCGACGATCTGACCAAGACCGATCGCCTGGTGGCGGCCGACGCCCAGACCTCCGGCGGGCTTCTGCTCGCCGTCCCTTCCGAGAACGAGACG
>DATBQV010000088.1:0-5978 GCA_036560625.1 Gemmatimonadales bacterium | reverse complement strand
GCAACACCGGCCGTGAGGACGCCGGCCAGCGCGAGCCGGCTGATGAGCCCTGGGTGCACTACGCCTCCTGGTATTGGAAAGGGCGGGGGGTCTGACTGGGCCTACGGCCGGCTCGCGGATATGGTTTCAGTGCGGACAGCGTAAACGGTGAACAGTGAACAGTAAACGGGCCCCACCCCGCCCTGGGTACCCCCGTTCACTGTTTACTGTTTACCGTTCACCCTTCACCCTTCACCCTTCACCGTTCACCGTTCACCGTTCACCGCTTTACTGCCTTACCGGCGCATCCAGCACTTTCCTGACCACCCGCACCAGCTGGTCCAGCGCGAACGGCTTCTGGAGGAACTCGGTCCCCGGGGCCAGCACCTGGTGCCGGCCGATCGCGTCGTCGGCGGTGCCGGAGACGTAGAGGACCTTGATCGCGGGACGATGGATGGCAAGCTGGGCGACAAGCTCTCGCCCGCTCAAGCCCGGCAACAGCATGTCCACCACCAACAGATGGATCGTGCCCGGATGCCGGTTGGCGAGCTGCACCGCGCTCTCGGCGTCGCGGGCGGCGACCACCGCGAACCCCGCGCGCTCGAGGACCCGGACGGCGAGCGTCCGGACCTGCTCCTCGTCCTCCACCACCAGGATGGTCTCGCCACCGGCGCGCGACTCGGTGAGCGGCGGGGGCACCTTCGTTCCCGGCTCGACCGTTGGGAGAAAGAGCGTGAACGCCACGCCCCCATCCGGTCCCGCACGCACTTCCGTGTGCGCGCCGAACTGCCACGGCTCGAACAGAGGATCGGCGGCCGTGCCGAGCGGGGGGCCCGAATCCCGGACCGTGAGTGCGGCGTAGCGGCCGGGCCGGAGACCGATCGGGTCCAGGGCCCCGCCGGTGACGCGCACCCCCCGCGTGGTGAGCGTGAGCCTGCCACCGCCGGGCATGCGGTCGCGGGCCTGGAGTGCCGCGTCCACGATCGTCTGGCCGAGCTGCGCCGGATCGGCCAGTACCGATCCGGCGTCCGGATCGAGCTCGGTCACCACCTCGATCCAGTCCTCCAGCAGGTGGCGCAGGATCGTGCGCATGTCGTCCAGCATGGCGTTGAGATCAAGCACGCGCGGCTGCGACGCCTGACGCCGGCCGAACGCGAGCAGCTGGCGCGCGAGCTGCCCGGCGCGCTTGGCTGCCTTCCGGATCTGCTCGACGTCGTCCCGCCCTTCGGCATCCAGCTCGGGGTTCTCGAGCAGCAGCTCGGCCGAGCCCAGGATGGCGGTGAGGAGATTGTTGAAGTCGTGGGCGATCCCCCCGGCCAGCCGCACGATGGATTCCATCCGCTGGGCTCGACGCCCCCGGGCTTCGAGTGCCTTTCGCTCGGTCAGATCGAGCACGAAGCCGACGCTCCGGAGCGGCGAACGGTTCAGCGCGGCGGCGCCGATCAGCACCGCGACCCGGGAGCCGTCCTTTCGCACGAACTCCTTCTCGAAGGGCGGGTGTCCTCCCTGACGCGCCATAGCCTCCATGGCCAGCGCGTCGGCCGCGGCGTACTCGGGGGGCGTCATCTCTGCCCAGCGCAGGCGGCCGGCCACCAGGTCCTCGCGGGTATAGCCGACCATCCGGAGAAATGCCTCATTGGCCTCGACGATCGCGGCCTCGTGCGCCACCACGATGCCGATGATGTTCGATTCGACCAGCTGCTCGGTCCATGCCCTGGGCGGGGCCAGGTCCTCCGCCGGCACGGCGGACTCGCCGGGTGGGCGCGTCAACGGTCCAGCACCTCGCGCACTCGGCGGGCAAGCGCCTCGGGCGTGAACGGCTTGGCCATGAATTCCGTCCCCGGCTCGAGCACGCCCTGCGCGGCCAGCTCGCCGCCGGTGTAGCCGGAGATGTAGAGCACCTTGAGGCCGGGTCGCACGCTCTCCAGGCGCCGGGCGAGCTGCCGGCCGCTCATCTTCGGCATCACGACGTCCGTCAGCATCAGGTGGATAGTGCCGGCGTGCTGCTCGCAGATGAGGAGAGCCTCGCCGCCGTTCGCCGCGTGCAGAACGGCGTAGCCGTTCCGGCTCAGGATCTCGGACGCCACGCGGCGCACCTGCTCGTCGTCTTCCACGAGGAGCAGCGTTTCCTTCCCGCCGGTCGCGGGCGGGCCGGCGGGCTCCACGGCGACAGGCCGATCCTCACCCTGCGCCCGGGGCAGGTAGACGGTGATCCGCGTGCCCCGCGCGACCGCGCTCTCCACCCAGATGCTGCCGCCGCTCTGCTTCACGATCCCGTACACGGTGGAGAGGCCGAGGCCGGTGCCTTTGCCGGGCTCCTTGGTCGTGAAGAAGGGCTCGAACACCCGCGCCTGCGTCTCCGGGTCCATGCCCTCGCCGGTGTCTGCGACGGACAGCATCACGTGCGGCCCCGGCCGCACGGAGACGTGGCGGCTGGCGAACGCGGTGTCGAGATCGACGTTGGCGGTCTGGAGCGTCAGCATGCCTCCACCACCCATGGCATCCCGGCTGTTCACCGCGAGGTTCATGATCACCTGCTCGATCTGGGACTGGTCGGCCCGGATCAGCCAGAGATCCTCGACGAGGCGGGTCTCCAGGTGGATGTTCTCACCGATGAGACGCCGGAGCATGCGCTCCATGTCCGCCACCACGGCGTTCAGGTCGAGAACGGCCGGCTTGAGGACCTGCCGGCGGCTGAACGCCAGCAGCTGGCGCGTCAGCCCGGCGGCGCGATGGCCGGCCTTGAGGATCTGATCGAGGTCCTCCCGCAGCGGATCTCGTGCATCGAGGCCGCTCAACCCCAGCTCCGCCCCGCTGATGATCGCGGTGAGCAGGTTGTTGAAGTCGTGGGCGATGCCGCCGGCGAGCTGGCCGACGGCCTCCATCTTCTGCGCCTGCTGCAACTGGTCGCGGAGCGAGCGCTGCTCCGCCACGTTCTCGACGATGCTCATGGCGCCGGATACGCGGCCGCGCGCATCGTAGAGCGGCGCCATGGAGAGCGACACCGGCACCACGGCGCCGTCCTTCCGGAGCCGTTGGGTCTCGTAGCCGTTGATCTGTTCGCCCTTCGCCACGCGCTCGCGAAGCTGCACGGCCTCCTCGGCGTGGGTCGCGGGGGTGGTGGGGTTCGGTCGGCCGATCGCCTCGCCCCGGCTCCAGCCCCACACGCGTTCGGCGGCGGGATTCCAGAGCGTGACGATGCCGTCGAGGTCGCCGGCGATGATCGGTTGGGGGGACGATTGCACCAGGGCCTGAAGCGTCTCGTAGATGCGCCGCAGCTCCTCCACCGACCGCTCACGATCACTCACGTCGGTCATGGCGCC
This sequence comes from Gemmatimonadales bacterium, assembly GCA_036560625.1. Lineage (GTDB taxonomy): Bacteria > Gemmatimonadota > Gemmatimonadetes > Gemmatimonadales > GWC2-71-9 > DASQPE01. The sequence continues at coordinate 2,676 of DATBQV010000088.1, read as the reverse complement.
GACCATCCGCACCGCCCGGCCGCTCTCGTCCCGAAGAAACATGCCGCGGTCGAGCACGATGGCGTACGCACCGCTGGCCTGTCTGAAGCGGTAGCGCGCGGCGAGTGTCTCGACGTCGCTCGTGAGGGCCCGGTCCAGGGCTCCGAGCACCTGCTCCCGATCGTCCGGGTGCACCAGCTCCGACCACCAGGCCAGCGTGTGACCGATCTCGTCGGCTCCGTATCCGAAGACCGTGTGCACCGCCTCGCTCCATTCGATGCGGTCCGCCGGGATATCCCAGTCATAGATCATGTCGCTGGTGGCGCGGGCCGCGAGCCGGTAGCGCTGCTCGCTGGTGAGCAGCTCGCGCTCGGCCCGAAGCCGATCGGTCACGTCCTGGGCCAGGACCAGCTTGGCCGCGCGCCCCTCGAACGTGATCGGGTGCGACGTGATCTCCACGTCGACCAGCGAGCCGTCCTTGCGCCGATGCTGCCACGGCCCCGAGCGGCCCAGGTCGTTGCGCGCAGCGGCCACAACCCGCTGGAGCCGCGATGCGTCTCGCGCCGGTCGAATGTCGGTGAGGGTGAGTCCGGTGAACTCGTCGCGGGAGTAGCCGTAGGTCGCGATAGCAGCGTCGTTCACGGCCAGGATGCGTAGCGTCGCGACGTCGTAGATCCACATGGCCAGCGGGTTGGAGGCGAAGAGCGCATGACCTGCGTCCTCCGCCTGACGAAGCTGCCGCTGCAGGGCGCCCATCGCGTCGGCGTCCGGGCTGGGTGGGGCGCCTCGCTCCATCGCGGCGGTGGCGAGCGCGGCCAGGTCCGCCAGCAGCCGGAGCTCCGGGTCGGTCCACCGGCGCGGTCGTCCGTCGACGGCCGCCAGCACACCGCCCGTCTTGCTGTTCCCGAAGGGGAGGCCGGCATACGCCACGATCCCGATCTCTCCCATCCCGGGATGACCCGCCGCCTCGGGAGCGCTCCGCGCGTCCTCGACCACCACCGCGCGGCCCAGCCGGGAGACCTCCGGGCAGAGTGTATGGGTCAGCGGCAGCTCGCCTCGCCCCCGCCAGGGCTCGCCCAGGCCCACCGCGCCGAGCACACGCACGCGGTCCGCCTCCACCGAGGTGGCAAACGCGGCGGGCACACCAAGCGTGCTCGCGACGAGGTTGGCGAGGCGACCAAAGGCATCGTCCATGGGAGGCGCCCTCCTGACCCGGGGGAGGGTCACGCGTAATTTAGCCCGCAGCGGCTGGCGGCGGATGCGGGGCTTCTCTAAGATTGGCGATGGCCTTCTTGGACAGCAGGCAGCAACGCGCGGCTGCGCTCATCCTCACGCTCGGCATCGGACTGGTTGTCGCCTTGTGGCCGTTCACCACCGGCCTCGTCGGCGCTCCGGTCCTGTACATCGTCTTCTCCCCGTTCCATCGCTGGCTGTCGCGCTGGATCCCGCCGCGCTTCGCGGCGGCCATCACGCTCCTCCTCGCGCTGCTCGTGATCGTCGTGCCCGGCGGGTCCATCATCGGGCTGCTGGCAGGGGAGGCGCAAGACCTGACGCGAGGCGCCATCCAGAGCCCGCTGCTCAACCGCCTGCGCGAGCTCAACATCGGCGGATACGACATCGGCACCCAGCTCGAGGACATCGGCACCAAGGTCGCCTCGTTCGTGGGCTCGAGCCTGCTCGACCTCGTCGGCACGGCGACTCGACTCCTGATCCAGCTGACGGTCGCGTTCTTCGGCCTGTATTTCCTGCTGGTCGCGGTCGACGATGTCTGGCGCACGCTCGCGCCGTTCATCCCGTTCTCCGGCGCCAATGCCGAGGCGCTGCGGAAGCGCTTCAAGGACGTGACGACGTCGACGCTGATCGGGACCGGACTCAACGCGTTCGCGCAGGGTACCCTCGTAGCTCTGGCGTTCACGGTCACCGGCCTGCCCAATGCGGCGTTCTGGGGCGTGGTCACAATGATCGCATCCATTCTGCCGATCGTCGGCAGCGGCCTCGTATGGGCCCCGGGGGTGGCGGCGCTCGCGCTCGAGCATCGCTATGGATGGGCGGCCGCGCTCGCCGTCTGGGGGCTCGTAGTCGTGGGTCAGGTGGACAACCTGATCCGGCCGTGGGTGTTCCGTCGGTACGCCAGCATCCATCCGTTCGTCACCGTCATCGGGGCGATGGCGGGAATTCGCTATTTCGGCCTCCTCGGCCTCCTGATCGGCCCGCTGGCGATCTCGTACTTCTTCGAGTTGATCCGGATGTACAAGCAGGAGTATCTGGAGGGACGGACAGCCGCGAACTAGGTCGGGCGCCGGCGACCTCAGACCTGACGGCGGTCGAGCTCCGCCATCAGGCCGGCGCGGGCAATGGCGAACGCGGTCTCCAGCTCCACCACCAGCTCGGGCAACGGTTCCCACCGACCGGCCACCGCATCCTGCTCGATCCGCCGCAGCAGCTCCTGCATCCGGGTAGCGCCCAGGTTACCCGAACTGGAGACGAGCGCGTGGGCCCAATAGGCGACGGCGTCGGCGTCGCGGGCGTCCAGCGCGGCGTGGAGCGCGGCGACTTTGGGGGGCGCTTCCCGGAGAAATAAGTCGAGAATACGGGCCACAAACGGCGGCCCACCCAGGCGCTCGAGCCTGGTAAGCGCGGCGGGGTCGAGATCCGGCGACACAGGGATGCAGGGAACTATGCCAACGGGGGACGAAA
>DATBQV010000087.1:0-5027 GCA_036560625.1 Gemmatimonadales bacterium | reverse complement strand
ATAGCCGGCGACCGCGCCGGCCATGTCCAACTGCGCCGGCGGAAACAGGCCGGCGTAGTCGATCAATCCATGGAGCAGTGTGTGGATGGAGCGCATGGCGCGGGAAATATACCCGCGCCTCGGCTCCTATTCGCCCGGCGTGCCGTAGTTCTTGAAGGGGCCGGTGAACCCGAAGGTGATGAGCAGGTCGTACTGCCGCTTGGAGCCGGTCGACCCGTTGATCGGGTCGAGGTATTCGGCCTTATAGGAGATCCCGTCGATGTCGATCCGCGCGGCCCAAGTGCTGGACAGCTTGACGAGGAATCCCACGCCCGCGGCCGGCGCGATGTCGGTTCGACCAGTGAGGGTCGTGAAGGGCGGGTTGGTACCGCTGATGAACTCACCACCCCGGTCCACCAGGCCGACGCCGCCGCTCAGGATCATCGCGACGTTGCTGCCGGCGCCCAGCCGGATCATGGCCCGGCCGCTGGTCGCCAAGAAGTGCGAGGTCAGGGTGGGAGGATTCGGGACTCCTCCGAGAGTGGAAGAGACCCCGCTGCGGTTGTAGTCCACGACGCCCTCGAACCCGAAGGCCGGAGCCACCCAGACGCCCAGGCGGCCGCCGATCGTGAACTTGCTCTCGGCCCGGCGAGTGAGGGAGAGACCCGTCGTCAAGTCCGTGCCGGCGGTGAGATCCTTGAGGGGGACGTAGACCCCGAGGCGCGGCGTGAAGTCGACCGAGACCTGCGCCGCAAGGGGGACTGCGGGCAGCGCAAGCAGGGCCAGCAGGACCGGCGCTCTCTTCATGGATCGCTCCCTCACTGTGGCACGGACTCGTCGCCCGTGGATCGGCTCCCACGGCATACCCTGCCCGCGGGAGGCTCGGCTAACCTTGCAAACCATTGCATCTATTGATGAAAGGGCGGGGCGGCGTCCCCCGGACCCGGACCAATCTTACGCAAGCGATGGGCCATAGCAAGCCGCCGACTCAAGGTTTTCACCCCCCGGTCCGATACTGCGGACAATGCCCCGGTTCCTTGCCCTGACACTCGCCCTTACCCTCTCGCCCGTCGCGGCCCGGGCCCAGCTCGCCATCGATGTACACGGCGGCATCGGCTTCGTGAGCCAGTATGTGGATCGCGGGGTCATCCTGTCGTCGGAGCCGGTCCTTCAGCCTCGTCTGGATATCGGGCTCCCGGTGGGCGGCGGATCGTTCGGCATCAGCGTGCTGGCAACCGTACAGCCGCTGTCGCTCGACAGTACCCGGTACTTCGGCATGACATCGGGCAAGACCCCGAGCCTCACGGAGGCGCGGCCGGCGATCAGCCTGAGCCAGCGTTTCGGACCCATGCGTTTCAGTTGGGGGGCGGAGGGGCGGCTGTACCTCGCCAAGACGGGGATCACGAAGTCCGCCAATACGGTGAGCTTCGTGACGTCGCTCGGCGCACCCGACGTGCCCTTCGCGCCCAAGCTCACATTCGCGTATGACGCAGGAGGGATCACGGGTCCGTACTTCGAAGGCGAGCTGCGCCAGGTGGCCCGAATCGCCAAAGGCGTCGCCTTCACCGTCGGCGGCCGCGCCGGCTACGCCGTGGATCAGACGGCGGACACGACGGTAGCGGCGTTCGCGCCGTACACCCGCACAGGCTTTACTCACCTCGACCTCACCGCCGGCGCACTCCTCACCGTTGCCGGCGCCATGGTCAGTCCGTACATCACCTACACCTGCGTGCCCAATCCCCTGGTTCCCGCGGTTGGCCCCGCGCGGCAGCTCGACCACGTGCTGTGGGTGGGCATGACCCTCGCCGTCGGTGGCCGGTTCCCTAAGCCGCCCAAGCCCGCGCAGCCCGCCCAGCCGATCGCGAAGTAAGCCCTACCGGTTCGTTCGACCGATCCACTGCTCGCTTTCACCCGGCTGGTACGCCCGAAGACGGGCCACGAGCCGAGCCGGGTCATCGTCGAGCAGCAGTCCGTCGCGATTCTGCTCCGTGATGAAGCCCTCTCGCACCGCGTGGTCGAGGAAGCGGTCCAGCTCATCGAAGTAGCCGGCCGTGTTCAGCATGCCGCAGGGCTTCGAGTGCAGCCCGAGCTGCGCCCAGGTCACGATCTCGAGGAACTGCTCCAGCGCGCCGAGCCCGCCGGGCAGGGCGATGAACGCGTCCGACATGTCCGCCATCTGCGATTTCCGCTGGTGCATGGAGCCGACCACGATCAGGTCGGGAATGTCGGTGTTGGGGGGTTCGCGGTCGTGGAGCGTGGTGACGGTGACGCCGAAGACGTGGCCGCCGTGCTCCAGCACGGCGGCGGCAAGCTCACCCATGAGCCCGACGGTCGAGCCGCCGTATACGAGATCGAGCCCCTCGGCGGCGATCACCTCGCCCAGCGCACGCGCGGCGGTGACGTATTCGGGTCTGGTGCCGGAGTTGGAACCGGCGAAAACGCAGAGGCGGCGGATGGGTTGGTCGGCGGGCATAGGCCGTAAGCTAGTCAGGCGCTCCCTACTAGCCATCCTCCGATTCCTGCGCTAACGTGCACTCAGTCCCTCCGCTGAACCGGCCGCCATGCAGGATGCGCACACCGGGCCGACCCCGACCGTGTTTCGTCTGACGCCTCCCTATACGCGTTTCGAGGAGGTGCCAAACCTCGATACGCTCCAGACGCCTGATCTGCCCCTCGGCTCGGTGCTCGCCATCGAGCTTCCGGGGCACGACGGATGGAGTGGGGTCGCGGCGCTCGCCCCCAGGCTTCGGGTCCGCTTCCCCGCTGCACCGGTGGTCCTTCGCGTCCGCGGTGCCACCGGGGTGGATCCGCACGAGGCGGCGCGACTCGCGGCACCGCTTCACATCCGCGCCGTGCTGGGCGACGATGCACCGCCGCGGGAAACGCTCCAGGCGGTGCTTACCGACCCGGCCAGCCTCACGCACGAGCTGGAGGACTGGTTGACCGTCCGCGGGGTCGCGCCCCCACCGATGCTCCGCAGCCTGATCGTGGACATCTTCCGGCAGGCGCCGGCGTATCCCCGGCTTCACGGTCTGCTCCAGGCGCTGGGCAAGCCCGAGCGGACGGTGCGAAACTGGTTCCAGCGCGCGGAGCTGCCCGGACCGGGCGCCTGGTTGGCCGCGGCGCACGCAGTCTACGCGGCGTTGCGGCTCCAGCGGGAGCGGCAGACATCGCTGCTCACCATTGCCGTGGAGTGTGGGTACAGCGACCACTCTTCACTCAGCCGCCAGGCGGTGCGTCTGTTCGGCGCGCGGCCGGGCGAAATCCGCCAGACCCTCGGCTGGGAAGGCCTCCTCGACCGGTGGCTGGGACGAGCGGGGGTGAGGGCGGCCTAGAATGGCTCTCACGAGGTGTTCATGCTCACTGAATCCATATTGGCGCTCGCGCGCCGTAGCTTCGACGAAATCTGGAACAACGGCAACCTCGACACCGCGGACGAGCTCTACTCTCCCGACTACGTCAATCACGATCCGGTCAGCCCCGAAGTTCCTCCGGGCCCCGACGGAGTAAAGCAGCTCGCCAGGATGTATCGGCGGGCCTTCCCCGACCTCCGTTTCGCCATCGACGAAATGCTCGCGGCCGGCGACCGGGTGGTGACCCGGTGGACCGGCGAGGGCACCCACCGCGGCGCGTTGCGCGGCTTGCCGCCCAGCGGACGGCAGGCGCGCGTCACCGGGATCTCGATTCACCGGATTGCGGGCGGGCGGATCGTCGAGACCTGGGTGAACTGGGACACGCTCGGCATGATGGAGCAGCTGGGCGCCGCCTCGGTGCCTCAGCGACGCACGGTCGGTCGCTGACGGCTCAGTCGAGTCCCAGCACGTCGAGGATGAAGGCGTACTTGAAGGCCACTTCGCGCAGCGCGTCGTAGCGGCCCGAAGCGCCGGCGTGGCCGGCGCCCAGGTTGGTGCGGAGCAGGAGGCGATTGCGGTCCGCCTTGCGCGCCCGGAGACGGGCCGTCCACTTGGCCGGCTCCCAGTAGGCCACGCGCGGGTCGTTGAGGCCGGCCGTGACCAGCATGTGCGGGTACGCCTTCGCCTCGACGTTGTCATACGGCGAATAGGACCGCATGTAGGCGTACGCGTCGGCGTCCGCCGGATTCCCCCACTCCTCATATTCCGGAACGGTGAGCGGCAGGGACGGGTCGAGCATCGTGCTCAGCACGTCCACGAACGGCACCTCGGCCACGACCGCATGAAAGAGATCGGGGCGCAGGTTGGTCACCGCGCCCATCAACAACCCACCCGCACTCGCCCCGTTGATGGCCAACCGGTCCGCGGCGGTATAGCCCTCGGCGATCAAGTGCTCGGCCGCGGCTACGAAGTCCGTGAAGCTGTTCCGCTTCTGGAAGAGCCGGCCCCCCTCGTACCAGCGCCGTCCCAGCTCTTCGCCTCCCCGCACGTGCGCGATGGCGACGACGAAACCGCGATCGAGCAGACTGAGGAATTGCGGTGAGAACGCCGCGTCGAAGGAGGCGCCGTACGCTCCGTATCCCAGGAGCAGGGCCGGACGTCTCCCGTCGAGGGGGAACGGCCAGCGGTACACGAGGGACACGGGAACGCCCGTGCCGTCCGGCGCCGGCGCCGTGAGCCGCTCGGCGCGGTAGCGCGAAGGATCGTAGCCCCGGACGGACGTCCGCTTGCGGACCGTGAGCGCTCGGGCGGTCATGTCGTAGTCGCAGACGGTGAGCGGCGTCACCAGCGACGCGTACGCGAGGCGGACTACGGACGTGTCGAACTCGGGATTGGCCGCACGGTGGATGCTATACGCGGCTTCGGGCAGCTCGATCCGGTGCTGGGCTCCGCCCACGAGCTCGACGACTCGAACCCGGGGCAGCCCGTCCTCCCGCTCCCATACGACCAGATGGTCACGAAAGACGTCGAGCCCGTCGAGCTTGACCGCGGGTCGGTGCGGCAGCAGCTCCCGCCAGTATCGCGGCTCGCTCTCGGGACACTCCACGATCCGGAAGTTCTCGGCCTCACGATTCGTGAGGATGTAGAACCGATCTCCCCGGTGGGCGATCGCGTACTCCACGCCCGGCTCGCGCT
>DATBQV010000086.1:0-10997 GCA_036560625.1 Gemmatimonadales bacterium | reverse complement strand
TCGTCTTCGACCACGAGAATCCGCTCGCCGGCGCCTCGCGGCGGCGGCTCCTCGGCGACCCAGGCTGCCGGGATCCCGCTTTCCTCGACCTGCGGGAGATAGATCTTGAACGTCGTTCCCTCGCCCGGCTCGCTGTAGACCCAGATGTAGCCGTTGCTCTGCTTCACGATGCCGTACGCCATCGACAGGCCGAGTCCGGTGCCGTGCCCGACCGGCTTGGTGGTGAAGAACGGGTCGAAGATCTGCGCCTGCGTGGCGGGGTCCATCCCGCGGCCGGTGTCGCTCACGGTGAGCAGCACGTAGGCGCCCGGCCGGACCACCGTCGCCGGGTGCAGCCGGGCGTAGTCGGTGTCCAGGGTGACGAGCGACGTCTCCATGGCGAAGCGGCCGCCTTGCGGCATGGCATCGCGGGCGTTGAGCGCGAGGTTCAGGATGACCTGCTCCAGCTGCGTGCGATCGGTCTTCACCCAGCTCGCCAGGCCGCCGAGGCGGAGCACGACGTGCCGGTCTTCGCCCATGAGCCGCCGCAGCACGGATTCCATTTCCAGGAGCACGTTGTTCAGCTCCAACACCCGGGGCTGGAGCAGCTGGCGCCGGCTGTAGGCGAGCAACTGACGACTCACCTCGGCGGCCCGCTCCGCGGCCCGCGCGATCTGGGCGACGTCACGCAGGCGCTCATCCGCCTCCTCGAGGCTCTTGGCGAGGAAGGTGCAGAAGCCGAGGATCACCGTCATCATGTTGTTGACCTCGTGCGCCACGCCGCCCGCCACCCGCCCGATGGCCTCCATGCGCTGAGCCTGCCGCAGGTGCTCGTCCACGCGCTTGCGCTCGGTCAGGTCGCGCACCACGAACGCGCCCGCGAGGACCCGGCCGGTCTTCGCATCGCGGATGCCGAACGCGTTGCACTCCACGTCGACCGGCTCGCCGGTCCGCACGTGACGCAGGCGGCCGTCGAAGTCCCACGATTGGCCGTCGGCCAGGCGTGGAAGGACGTCCCGCCACACGGCCTCGCGCGAATCCTCGTGCCAGAATCCGGTGATCGGCATGTCCCCGACCATCGACTCCGCCGGTAGACCTACGAGAGCCCGGCCGGCCTTGTTGAGGTAGAGGACCCGCCAATCGGGGCTCACCATGGCGATGAAGTCGCCGGCGTTCTCGACCAGGGACACGAAGCGCTGCACGTCCTCCTCGATGCGCACGCGTTCGGTGACGTCGGTCGCGAGCACCAGTCGCGCGCGCATCCCGCCGAACAGCACCTCCTGGCTCGCGACCTCGACTTCGAGCGCGCTCCCGTCCTTCCGCCGGTGGCGGAATCGCCCGCCGACGGTCACGCCGGGACCGCGGGCCCTGAGCCGGGCGTCGAACCCCGCCACGTCCTCCGCGGGCCGGATGTCGCGGGTGCTCATCCGGAGGAACTCCTCCCGGGTCCAGCCGTACTGGTCGATCGCGGCCTGATTGACGTCGAGGAAACGCAGGGTCTCGTAGTCGTAGACCCACATCGGCGCGGGCAGGCGATCGAAGAGGCTGCGGTACCGCGCCTCACTCGCCAGCATCTCCGCCTCGGCCCGCTTGCGCTCGCTCTCGTCGATCACGAAGCAGGTCCACTCGAGCGGTGACTGTCCAGTGATCGCCCCGCCGATCACAACCGGTACGCGCGAGCCGTCCTTTCGGAGGAACTCCTTCTCGAACGGCCGCACGACGCCGGTCTCGCGCAGCTCCCGAAGCGCGCGGGTGTCGGCGTCAGCGAACTCGGGAGGCGTCATCCCACCCCACTGAATCACGCCCGCGCGCATCTCGTCCCGGGAGTAGCCCAGCAAGTCGAGGAACGCGTCGTTGGCCTCGATGATCCGCTCGGGGCTCGCCACCAGCATGCCGATCACGCCCGACTCCGACAGCGCCCGGACGCGTGCCTGGCTCTCCCGCAGGGCCGCGAGCAGGCGCTCGCGTTCGTTTTCCTTGCGCATCCGTGCCGTCATGTCCAGCACGGTGGCCCCGACCCAGACCACCCGTCCGTCGGGGCCGCGCACCGGGAACAGATTGCCGTAGAAGTCGCGCACGGGCTCCGATGCACTCGGCTCGCCCAGCCGCACGTGCATGCCGAGGACGGGCTCGCCGGTGTCGAAGACGCGGCGGATCAGCGGCTCGGCGACGGCCACGGCCCTGGGCGGCAGGAGCTCGCGCACCGGACGACCGACGTGGGCCTCGGGGCTGATGCCGTTGAAGCGGGCGAAGGCGTTGTTGACGCGGACGAAGCGGAGATCGCGATCGGCGAACCCGATCCCGATCGGGGTGACGGCCAGAGCCGACTCGAGCGTGCTGGGGGAGGGAGCGTCCTCCGAGGTCAGCGGCCGGGCGCGGCGGGCACGCTGCATGAGCCCGCGCGCCACCCACCCCGCAGCGGCGGCGGCGAGCGCCGCGAGCACCACGATGCCCCCGCCGATTCCGGCCTGCGCCGCCGGATCAACCGGGTGCATGACACCCTTTCGTCGCCCGCGTCACCGACTCGTGACGCCCTTCAGCTTGCCCGCGCGGACAAGCGGGAACTCGGCTTGGCACCTGGGCGCGCTCCGGTTGTTTTCCGAGAGAACCCACTCACCGGTGGTCAGACGAGCGTACGTACAGAACTGCACGACCATCGGGTGGCCGCCGGCGTCGAGGCACTCGGGCCACGTGCGGCCGGTCTCCGGGTCCGACCAGGGCCCCTTCGACTGAATGGCCTCCCGGCACGCGGGCGTCATGGCCGCCACCGTCGGGCTCTCCGGGGTCGTCAGCAGTGCGGCAACGGTTTCCGTAGTCCGAGCCGCCGTGTGGGCCACCACCGGAGCCGCCGGAACGGCGGCGGGCTTCGGGGGTTCGGGGCGGATCGTGGGTTCGACGGCGGTAGCCGGGGCCGGTGTCGCGAGGGGTTGGGAGGAGTCGGGCTCTGGGAAGGCCGCCGGATTCTCCCGGAACTCCGTCGGCGCGAGTTCATCCGTTCGGCCGACGCGTTTCTTCTCGGCATTCGCCGTCAGCCACATGGCGATTGCGACGCCCGCCACGACGAGGGCGAAGAGCGCCACCCACAACGCGCGGTCTGCCTCCTTGCGCTTGAGCACGCGCCGCTGCATGTGATGGATCTTAGGGACTTTGGCTCGCCGGCGCCACGGCGCTGGCAAGATGCCGCCGGTCCGGTACCTTATGCTACGCTCTTGAACCCGCGGCGCGCCGCTGCCCATGGATCTGCCCGACACCCTGCTCGAACTGCCCGCCGACGAATGCGCCCGGCTCATCGCGCTCCGCCTGCTCGACGATGTCGTTGCCGCGCGGCTCCGCCTGGCGCGGCCTGACGATCAGGAGGGGCTCCACGACTTCCGCGTGGCCCTCCGGCGCCTGCGGAGCGCGCTGCGGGCGTGGCGCCTGCCGCTCGGGCCGTCGGTTTCCAAGCGAATCCGCCGCCGACTGCGCGAAATTGCCCGAGCGACCGGCAGAAGCCGGGATCTCGAGGTCCACATCGCCTGGGTGGAGAGCCGGACCGTCGGCCTCCGCGACTATCAGCGGGCTGGCGCCCAGTGGCTGCTCGGCCGGCTCCAGGCCAGGAAGGAGCGAGCGGACCGCCGGCTCGAGCGCCGGCTCGCGCGCGACTTTGCCCGCACCGAGGCCAAGCTGCGGACGTCGCTGCCGGGCATCCGGGTGACGGTCGTGCCGGCCCTGGCGGTTCCGGCCGGCGGTAGCGGAGGTGCGGTGCTCGGTCGGCTCCTGGGGGAGCTGGGCGCCGGTCTGGCGAGCCAGCTCGCGCTCGTGCGGAGCATCGGTGATCAGGTCGAAGCGCACCGGGCGCGGATTGCGGGGAAGCGGCTTCGCTATCTGCTCGAGGCGGTCGCGCCGCGGCTGGAGGAGGCGCCGGGTCTCATCGCCCGGCTCAAGGAGCTGCAAGATGTCCTTGGCGGCCTGCACGACGCGCACGTCTTTGCCGGAGATCTGGCCCGCACGCTCCAGGTCGCCGCGCTCCAGCAGGCTCGGCGAGTGTCCCTCGAGCTCATGGCCTGGGCCGAGCCTGAGGCGGCCGCGCGTGATCCGGAACCCGGTGAGGACGACCCGCGACTCGGCCTCGTGGCGCTGGCGCACCGGCTGCGGGAAGAGGCGGAGGCTTCGTTTGCCCGGCTGCGGGCGGAGTGGCTCGACGGGGGCGGTACCGCGCTCGTGAGCGACGTGGAGACGCTGGCGCGGCGGCTCGCCGCGGCGGAGTCCGCCGCCGGTGTCAGCGCCTGAGGTCTATATTCCGGCCATGCGGTCCCTACGCGCGCTCTTCTCGCCCACGCTCCGTGCCTGCGCGGCCCTCGTCATTCTCGGTCAGACGCTCGGCCCTGCGGCGCTCGCCGCCGGTGGGAGCGCGCATTGCGCCCGCGGTCACCAGCATGCGGCGCACGCCGGGACGCTTGCCCACGGCGCCGCGGTGCGACCAGCGTCCCTGCCCGCCGGTTGCGCCCATTGTCCCGCGTCGGAGTGCGCGGTCCTCGCGCAGTGCGCGGGCAGCGGAACCGCGGCCGTCTCGGCCGGCCTGCCCGGCATCCCCGCGGGCGATCCCGCGCGGCCCACCGTTCTCGCCACCGCGGCCGGCCTTCGATCTCTGGCCCTGGCTCCCCCCACCCCACCGCCGCTCATCACCTCGTAGCGCGTCCGCGAACTTCTCGCGGTCGCCCGCCGTCAACCGACTACGAGGATCACGTATGCGAAGCCGTTATTTGACCGCCGTGGTGGCGGTCGCCGCACTCTGTCCCATCGCGTCCGCGGTGGCCCAGACCGACTACCGCAATCTCGACGAAGGCCGCCCGGTGCACACCGAGGATGCGTATGCGGTGGAGCGTTACGCCTTCGAGCTGATCACGGGCGCGGCGCTGGAGAAGGACGCCGGCGGCCTCGAGACCACGACGTTCACGGCCGAGCTGGAGCACGGGGTGGTGATGAATGGCCAGATCGGGCTCGCGGCGCCCCTGGCGGTGGTGAATCCGCCGGGGTCGGGCCTCGAGACGTTTGGCCTGGCGGGACTCCGGCTCCACGCCCTCTACAACTTCAACACAGAGAGCGGCAGCCTTCCCGCGCTCGGCCTCCGGACCGATCTCGCGTTGCCGGTCGGTGCGCTGGCGGGCGACGTGGCCCGGGTGACGGTCAAGGCCATCGCAACCCGGTCGTGGGGCCTCACCCGGGCGCACGCGAACGTGGCCTGGAGCTTCGGCTCGGAGAACGGTCTGGCGGACGCGGATGTGGCCCCGCGCTGGTCGGCGAGCATTGCCGTGGACCGGACGTTCTTCCGGTCGAGCATCCTGCTCGTCGCGGAGGGGCTGATCGAGGAGGCCGTTCGGGGCGCGCCCACTGTCGCGACGCTCGCTGTGGGCGGCCGGTGGCAATGGTCGCCGACGCGGGTGATCGATCTGGGTCTCGCCCGCCGCGTCACGGCCAATGGGGCCAGTCTGGCGGTCACCATCGGCCTTTCGCACGTGTTCGGTGCGCGCGGGCTGCTGCCCGCGGGGCGGAGGTGAGGCGGATATGCGCGTGATGACCCGCCTGATCACCGCCGCTCTTCTGGCCGCGCCGCTGCTCGGCGCGGGCCCGCCACCGGCGGCGGCGCAGGACCGGCGCGACGAGCAGTTCTACTATCCGGGACAGTTTAACTGGCGCTTCCTCGAGCGGTATCCGGAGGCGGCCCGGCTGTTCAATGCCTTCGACTACGGGCATGCCGTGCTCTACGAGACGCTGCTGACGCGGCGCGGGGATGAGGCTGCGCGCGCGCTGGACCGCGCGTACGCGTATCTCGTGGGCGATCTCCTCGTGCGTCCGCCCCGGTTCGCCGTGCCGGAGGAGGCGATCGAGCCGCGGTACGCGAAGCTGGTGTGGCGCGCCAAGGCGATGTTCGACTGGGCCCACGTGCTGCACCGACAGATCTACGACGTCTACGCCGACGAGCGGCTGCCGATGGCCGCCAAGGACTCCCTGATCGAGCGGATCACCGACTACTACCTGTCGAAAAGGGGATACGCCTTTACGCCCGCTCCCAAGGCCATGGCGCTGATGGACGAGCAGCCGTTCAGCCAGGTCTTCCGGCGGACTCATCCGCAGTTCAACGGGCTCATCTGGGCATACCACTGGCTTCAAGTCGGGTTGTACGAGCCGCTGATCGTCTACGAGACGGCGGCCGAGCGGCGCGCGGGTGTGGACGCGACCGTCGCCCGATTCCGTCGGATGCTCGACGACCCGCCCGGGTCCATGCCTCAGGTAATGCCGATGACCGCCGCGGTCGCGCCCGAATTCGCGCGGCGACATCCGCGCGCGGCCGCGATTTTCGACAACCTGCATATGATGCACGATATCGTCTCGGATCTGCTGATGGCCGACAGCCTCGACCGCGGCGGCACGCGCACGGCGATCTACGCGCAGCTCGACGAGTTCCGCGACTCGACCCGGAACGTCATGCCGCTGGAGCACTGGTGGATGATGGGTGACATGATGGGGGGCGTGGACCGCATGGGAGGAACCGGCATCGGTCCGTGGACACTCGCGCGGCCGGACACCGCGCGGTAAGATGGGTGGCGCCATCGCCCGTCGGGAGGCCCATGCGCGCCGCCGCTCGTCTCACCATCTTGTTTGCGCTTGCGTTCGTCGTCGGGCCGCCGCTGCCGGCACTCGGGCAGACCTCCGGCGACGCCGGCGCCGCGCGGCCGCCGCGCCGCCTGTTCCGGGACGATGCCCCTGTCGCCCTGACGCTGGCGGCGGACTTTCGCGCGCTCTTCAGCCACCGGGACACCGTGAACCCCGTGCGGGAGCCGGCGCGCCTCACGTTCCCCGGCGACTCCGGGCCGGTCACCATCGCCGTCGAGCTGAGCACCCGGGGCCATTTCCGTCTGAAGCCGTCCACCTGCTCGTTCGCGCCGCTCAAAGTGTACTTCCCCAAGGATCAGTTGAAAGGGACCCTGTTCGGCGGGCAAAGCTCGCTGAAGCTGATCACCCACTGCGACAAGTCGCCCAGGTACGAGCAGAACCTGCTGGTGGAATACGGAACCTACCGGGCCTACAACCAGCTCACCGACATGAGTCACCGCGCTCGCCTCGCGCGAATCACCTACGCCGACACGCGCGATTCGACCCGCACGATCACGCGGGACGGGTTCTTCCTCGAGGCGGACAAAGAGATGGCGGAGCGGAACGGCGCCCGGGTCCTGGAGCACGCCGGGGGGAGCTACTCGGAGATGGATTCCGCGCAAATGGATCTGATGAGCGTGTTCGAGTGGCTGATCGGGAACACCGACTGGTCCGTGATCATGAACCACAATGTCCGGCTGCTCGAGATCCCGAGCAGACAGTGGCTCTATCCCGTCGCCTATGACTTCGATTTTTCCGGGCTGGTGAACGCGCCGTACGCGGTCCCGGACTCACGCCTGCCCATCAAGAACGTGCGCCAGCGGCTCTATCGCGGCATGTGCCGCCCGCCGGACGTGATGGCGTCGACGCTGGCACGCTTCATGGCCAGACAGGACGCCATCTACGCCGCTTTCCGCACTCTCCCCGACCTCGACCCGAAGCGCCTCAAGGAGGCGACGGACTACCTGAAGGACGGGTTCGGCACGCTCGCCAAGATCAAGGACTTCATGCCGGAGCAGGACTACAGCTGCGCCCGGGCCGGGCATTGAGTCTGCCCTCGCGCGGGCCGCTCGGGCGACGTCTCGTGCTGGCCGGACTCGGCAACGTCGGCCGGAGCTTTCTCCAGATTCTTCAATCGCAACAGACGCTGCTGGCGGAGCGCTACGGCGTAGCATTCCGCGTGGTCGGGGCCGCCGATTCGGGCGGTATCGCCATTTCCGGGAGCGGGCTCGAGCCCGCGGCCATTCTGAGCGTCAAGCAGCGGGGCGGCTCGGTGGCGAGCCTGCCGGGCGGCCGAGCCGGCGCGCTGGCGCTGGACCTGCTCGAGAGCACGGGCGCCGACGCGCTGCTCGAGGCCACGCCGGTGAACCTCGAGACCGGGCAACCCGGGCTCGACCTCACCCGGGCGGCGCTCAGGGCAGGGGTGGCCGTTGTTCTGGCGAACAAGGGACCGCTCGCCCTGGCATACGGCGAGCTGGCCGCACTGAGCGATCTCGCCGGCGGCCGCACGCCGCTCCGATTCAGCGCGTGCGTCGGCGGAGCCATGCCGACCATCAATCTCGGCCTGCGCGATCTCGCCGGGGCCAGGATTCTCCGGGTGGAGGCGGTGCTCAACGGGACCACGCAGGGCATGCTCAGGGCGATGGAAGCGGGCGGGAGCTACGCGGACGTGCTGGCGGATGCGCAGCGCCGGGGTCTCACGGAGACCGATCCGTCGCTCGACATCGACGGGTGGGACGCGGCAAACAAGCTGGTGATTCTTGCCAACGCGGTCCTGCGCCAGCCCGCGACCCTGGCTGACGTGGCGGTGGAGGGGATCGGCGGGGTGGCGCCCGATGTGCTGCGGGCGGCAGCGGCGCGGGGCGAGCGGATCGTGCTCCTGTGCCGGGCGGAGCCCAACGGCACGGATGGACGATTCCAGTTGAGCGTTCGCCCCACGCCGCTGCCGCTGGAACACCCGCTGGCGCGGATGAGCGGCGACGAGATGGGTGTCGTCTACTACACCGACATCGCGGGGCGCATGAGCGCCACGAGCGCCGAGCGCGACCCCGTGCCGACCGCGGCCGCGATGCTGCGCGACCTGCTCGAGATTACGGTCACCCGCCCAGCAGGTGGCGGCCGAACATGATCAGGCCGACGGCCCCCAGGCCCAGAGACCCCAGCCAGAGCGGACGCGAGCGCGTAAGCGCCGCCAAGGCGCCGAGCGCGATCGATACCTGAAACAGCGCCACCGCGTTGGCGAACCCATGATGGCGGTGCATCAGGTGATCCGCCTCGGTTGAGCGTGCGTCCCGCTCGTGCTCCTTCTCCTCGGCTTTCGTCTTGATCTCCTCCTGCTCGCCCTGATACCGCTGGATTCGCTCCGTCAGCTCGGCCGGCGCCGGCTTGCCCGCCGCCGAGTATGAAGCGGCGGCTGCCTCGGCGACTGCCGACTTGATCCCCTTGGCCTGATAGTAGGCCCATTGATCCGAGGCCTCCGACTGTAGCCTGGTGGCTTCGGTCTTGAGCACGAGGGCCTCGTTTGCCGTGCCGCCGGCCTGAAGCGATGCCACAGCCGCGAACGCGGCGAGGATCGCGGTCGTCAGCGCGATCGTGCGCAGGAAGCTCCCGCCCTCGCGCTCGAGCTCCTCGGCCACGGCCTCGCGGAGCTTCTCGGTCTCGACTTCGGGTTGCTCGGGCATGGAATGGGGGTGTGAGGGCGGCCGCCGACCGGCCCCGGGAAAGGTAGGCCCTGCCGACGCGCGCGGAAGTCCCCTCAACGACATTCGCCGGATACACGTAGTTCTGTCGAGGCAACTCGCGGCGTCTCGTCGGCCGCTTGCCGGATCGGAGGACTCGTGGTCGTCGCGATCGTGACGTTGTTCTACTCCGGCCTGCTGCTGGCGAAGTCATTCCTCTTCCGGCTGGCCCTGGCCCTCCGGTCCGCGGTGAGACCCCTCACACCCCCTGGAGCCAGTCCCCGGCACAGACCGTAGTCGATCCGCGGCGTCGTTTCTGCAGGAACAGGCAGGGCTCGACTTGCAGGAGGCGTGAGTGCGCATTGCACTGGTGGCGGAGGACTATTACCCGCAGCTGGGCGGCGTCCCCGAACACGTACACAATCTGGCGCTCCAGTTCCGCGCCCGAGGTCACAGCGTTACCGTCGTGACCTCGAGGATGCAGGAGGCCCATCGGGATGACGACTTCGTCCATCGGGTCGGACGAAGCCTGGTCATCTACGCCAACGGTGGTGTGGCGCGGATCACCCTCGGCCTCCGCCTCCGCCAGCGCCTCGAGGCGCTCTTCCGGGGCAATTTCGACATCATACACGTGCACGGCGGCCTTGCGCCGACGTTCGGGGTGCTCGTCCCTCTCGCGGCGCGCAATGTGGGCATTCCCGTCGTCGCGACATTCCATTGTTGGTTCGAGAGCTCGCCGGCCTGCCTGTTTCTGCGTCGCCCTCTTCAACGGTTGCTGGACATGCACGCAGCGCGGATCGCGGTCAGTGCGCCCGTGGTCGACGCCATGTCGCGCTACTTCCGGGCGGAGTGGCAAGTTGTCCCGAACGGGGTGGACCTGCGTCATTTTCAGGCGACGGGACGACGGCCGCCGGGACCGGGGACGTTCGCCCCGAAGCTGCTGTTCCTCCATCGCCTGGAGCCGCGCAACCACCTCGGCACGCTGCTCGACGCCATGCCCGAGGTGCTCGCCCGCTTCCCCGCGGCCCAGCTCGCAGTGGCGGGCGACGGTCCCTGGCGCCGCTACTACGAGCGCCAGGCCGCCCCCTTCGGCTCGGCCGTGCGCTTCCTGGGACGGATCGCCGATCGGCCCGCCGAATACCGCTCGGCCGACCTCTATCTCTGCCCGACCACCCAGGGGTCGTTCGGCATCACGTTGCTCGAGGCGATGGCCTGCGGAACCCCGATGGTCGTCGCCGACAGCCCCGGGTTCCGCGCGCTCGTGAACGGTGGCCGGGAAGCGGTCACGCTGCCTCATGACGATCCCGCCCGGTGGGGCCAGACGATCGTGGAGCTGCTGGGTGATCCGGGGCGTCGACGCGCGATGGGCGCGGCCGGCGTGGCCAAGGCGGCGCGCTATGCCTGGCCGGTCGTGGCTGAGCAAGTGCTGGCCGTCTATCGGGGCGTGCTGCACGGCTCGACGCATCCCCGCCGCCGGAGCGCCAGGACGCTGGCGCTGGTTCGACCCGGATAGTCCCACCGTCGTCTCCTCCACAGGGGGTTCGGTCGGAAATCACCCGCGGGCCGTGAGCGGCATCACACGCCCGCTGAGAGGCACTGGGTACCGGCGCGGTGACCTGCGGCGCGGCCCCATCGTCTCCGGTCCGCGAACTTGCCACGGATGACGATCTCGCTCATCGCCCGGGTTCGGGACATCCTGGTCACCGG
>DATBQV010000085.1:0-5228 GCA_036560625.1 Gemmatimonadales bacterium | reverse complement strand
AGAAACCGGGTGATGTCGGCGGCGAGGTCGGCCGCCGAGGCGTAGCGGGCCGCGGGGTCCGGGGAGAGGGCCCTGGCCCAGATGGCGGCCAGAGGGCGCGGGACGTCCCGGCCTGCTCCTTCGCCAACGATCACGGCCCTGAGGATGGCACCGAGTCCGTAGACGTCCGTCCGGGCATCAGCGAGGCCCGGCTGACCCTGGGCCTGCTCCGGCGCCATGAAGCCCGGAGTGCCCAGCACGGTGCCGGGCGCGGTGACGGGATCGGTGGTGTCGTCAGGGGACGTGGAGGGTGCGGACATGGACGCCGCTCCGGGCGGGGCGGCCACCGAGGCGGATGATGGGGGGCCGGCCGCCCGCGCGGCTCGCCCTGTCCCCACCACCCGCGCGATCCCCCAGTCCAGCACAAGCACCTCGCCGTAGGCACCCACCATGATGTTCGAGGGCTTGAGGTCACGGTGCACCACGCCGTGCGCGTGGGCGAATCCCACGGTCTCGCACACGCGGAGCGCTACCCGCAGCACGTCGCTCCGCGGCGCCGCGCGGGCGAACTCCGCGAGGCGCTCGCCGCGCACCAGCTTCATGACGTAAAAGACGCGGCCGTCAGCCAGCGTGCCTACGTCGTGCACCGGCACGATGCCCGGGTGTTCCAGCCGCGCGAGAATTCTTGCCTCGCGCTCGAGCCTGAGCGCGGCTTCGGCGTCCGCCACGTCCCCGCGCAGCACCTTGATCGCCACGTCGCGACCGAGCACCCGGTCGGCGGCGCGATACACCGTCCCCATGCCTCCCTGCCCCACCGGCTCATGCAGCGCGTACCGGCCGCCCGGGAGGTCGGGCGCCTGGAGGACCTGGCGAAGGTGCGCCAGGGCGTGCTCCGGCAGCGTCACGGAATGCGGACTCCGAAGAGGTCCTCGGCTTCGGCCCGGAACTCCGCGTCGCTCCCGCACAGCAGCTCCAGTCGCTCGAGCACCAGGCGCCGCAGCTCCTTGCGGGCCCAGGCCAGATGATTGGTCACCTGGGCCACCGACAGGCCCAGCTCCTCCGCCAGCGCCTTGTAGCTTGGCCGTGCCGCTCCATCCGCCGGGGCGAGGTCGTGGCGCTCGAACGCCCGGAAGCGAATTTCGCGGGCCGTGCCCACGCTGCCGGCCCGGAGAGCCTCGACCGCCTCCGCGAACAGGCTTCGGACCCACTCGCGGTCGAACCAGACGTCGCCATCGGTCTCGGGAGCCGCGGTCGCGCGGAGCGCGGCGAGCTCGCGCTCGGCGGCGGCGAAGTCGAGCGGCAGAGGCTTGATCCCGCCGCCGCGCTTGAGCCGGCGCTGGTTCCGCCGGGCGTTGGCCGCGAACCGGTCGACGCAGGTGCGCAGGAAGGTGCGGAATCGTGCCCGCGCCGGGTCGTAGTCGTCGAAGAATCCTCGGATCATGGCGCGGGCGAAGAATTCCTGGGCGAGGTCCTCCGCGTCCGCCGGCTGGGCCCGCCACTTGATGCGGAGGTGGGTGTATATCGGGCGCCAATAAACCGCGATGAGCGCGTCGAACGCGGCCCGGCGCACGTCCCCGTCGTCATCACGGGTGGCCTCAACGACCGAGCGGCGGGTCGTCGGGAAGGCTCGGCCGCCGGTGCGGCCGGAGGGCGGAAACATGCGCAAAAGGTGCAGATGGGCGGCGCCGAACGCAAAAAGCGCCCGGGAGTGATCCCGGGCGCTTCCTGGGGTGCCGCTCGGCGCGGCCCTTATTCCTCGTCTGCCGCGATCCCCACGGGAATCTGGGGCGCAGCGCCCACCGGCACCTCGATGCCTTCCGGCGGCGGGGGCGGTAGCTCGTACCCTGCGGGCGGCTCGATGTCGATCTCGGCGTATCGGTAGATGCCCGACCCCGCCGGGATGAGGTGCCCGATGATGATGTTCTCCTTGAGACCGAGGAGATCGTCCTTGGCCCCGCGGATTGCCGCATCGGTGAGCACCCGCGTGGTCTCCTGGAACGACGCCGCCGAGATGAACGACTGTGTCGTGAGACTCGCCTTGGTGATACCGAGCAGGACCGGCTCGGCCTGCGCCGGCGTGCCCTTCCGCTTGAGGGTGCGCTCGTTCTCATCGCGGAACGTGAGACGATCCACCGTCTCGCCCTCCAGGAAGTCGGTGTCACCTGGATCGGTGACCCGCACCTTCTGGAGCATCTGGCGCACGATCACGCCGATGTGCTTGTCCGCGATCCGCACGCCCTGGAGGCGGTAGACCTCCTGGACCTCGTTGAGCAGGTACTCCTGCACCGCGCGCGGACCCTTGATGAGCAGGATGTCGTGCGGGTTCACCGGGCCCTCGGTGAGGCGGTCGCCCGCGCGCACCCGGTCGCCCTCGTGGACGCGGAGGTGCTTGCCCGCCGGCACTTCGTAGAGCTGCGGCGGCGTCTCGCTGTCGGTGCCGTCGGGATAGACGTAGATCTCCCGCTTGCCGCGCTTGATCTCGCCGAACTTGACGACGCCGTCCACCTCGGAGATGGTCGCCGGATCCTTGGGCCGGCGGGCCTCGAACAGCTCCGCCACGCGCGGCAGGCCGCCCGTGATATCCCTGGTCTTGTACGCCTGCCGCGGGATCTTGGTGACCGTCACCCCCTTCGACACCTTGACCGGCGTCGAGAGGAAGACCGTCTTGTCCTTGCTCTCCTTCTTGCTCTTGGACGGCCACGCCTCGTTGATCGGCCGCTCCTCCACGTGGAACTTGGTGCTCCACGGGTTGGCCTCGTCCGGGATCTCGATGGCCCGGCTCACCTGATCCGTCGGCGAGCCCATGATGATGCGGCTGCCCTCGGCCAGGGTGTACTCCTGCGGGTCCTTCCGGTGGCTGGTGTACACCAGCACGCTCGGATGGAGCTCCCGATCCGGGTCGGCCATGACGACGATCGACCGGAGGCCGGTTCCTTCGTCCAGCTCCTCCCGGAGCGTGACACCCGGCACCAGGTCCTTCCAGCGCAGCTCACCGTCGGACTTGATGATGCTCGGGTCGTTGTACGGGTCCCAGGTGTACAGGATCGTCGCCCGCCGGTCGTTGTCGCCCTTGGTGACGATGTCCCCTTCCTTCACCTGCAGCAGCGCGCCCTCGGGCACCGGATAGCGGTTCAGCACCCGCTTCGGGTCCTTCGGATCGACGACGAGGATGCCTTCCTTCTGCTCCTCCGCCGCCGACTCGTCCTCACGGGTGAGCACGATGCGGATCGTAGACTTGGTGCCGTCTTCGTACTCGACGGCCAGATCGGTCCACTCGAGGCCGGACGTGTACTTCACCAGGCCGTCCGACCGGGCCCGGCGCTCCGCCTCCTCGGCGATGCGAGACGACGTACCACCGATGTGGAACGTGCGCAGGGTGAGCTGCGTGCCCGGCTCGCCGATGGACTGCGCGGCGAGAATGCCCACGGCCTCGCCCATGTCCACCATGTCCATGGTGGCCAGGTTGCGACCGTAGCACATCCGGCAGATGCCCCGGCGCGCTTCGCAGGTCAGCACCGAGCGGATCTTCACCTTTTCGATGCCGGCGTCCTCGATATCGTCGGCGATCTCCTCATCGATCAGCTGGCCCGCCTGCACCAGCATCTGCGGATCGCCGTGCTCGTCCAGCTCGTGCGGGTCGAACACGTCCTCCGAGGCGACGCTGCCGAGGATGCGCTCCCGGAGCGGCTCGATGATGTCCTCGCCCTCCTTGAGCGGTGTCATTTCCAGGCCCAGGATGGTCCCGCAATCTTCCTCGGTGACCGTCACGTCCTGCGCCACGTCCACCAGACGGCGCGTGAGGTAGCCGGCGTCGGCGGTCTTGAGCGCCGTGTCGGCCAGGCCCTTCCGGGCGCCGTGGGTCGAGATGAAGTACTCAAGCACCGTGAGCCCCTCACGGAAGTTCGACTTGATGGGGCTTTCGATGATCTCGCCGATTCCGCCCGTCAGCTTCTTCTGCGGCTTGGCCATGAGGCCGCGCATGCCCGCGAGCTGCCGGATCTGGTCGCGCGAGCCGCGCGAGCCGGAATCGAACATCATGTACACCGGGTTGAACCCGCCGCGGCTCTGCCGCATGTGGTTCACCATCGCCTCGGCCACGTCGTTGTTGGCGTGGGTCCAGGCGTCGATCACCTTGTTGTACCGCTCGCCGAAGGTGATCTGGCCGGTGTTGTACGCCCGCTGGAACCGCTTGACCCGGGCGTCCGCCTCGCTCAGCAGCTCGGCCTTCTCCGCCGGGATCTCGAGGTCTTCGATGCCGATGGAGACGCCGCCCCGCGTGGCGAAGCCGAAGCCGAACTCCTTGAGGCGGTCGAGGAAGAGCACCGTGTCGGACAAACCGGCCCGGCGATACGACTCGAGCACCAGCTCGGAGAGCTGCTTCTTCTTCATCACGTAGTTGCGGTAGCCCTTCTCCACAATCACGGCCTTGGGCACGATGCTGTTGAACAGCACCCGGCCCACGGTGGTCCGCACCCAGCGCGGCCGCCGAGCGTCCTCGTCCACGGTCTCCCGCGGCGGGACGTACCAGAAGTGGATAGGCGTGTGGTACTTCACCGCGCCCGCGAGCAGGCCCATCTCGATTTCCGCGAGCGACCCGAAGTGCTTCGAGTCCTTCCAGAGGCGCTTCTCGGTCTCCTCTTTCTTCGTCGCACCCGCCCGCCGGAGCTCCTCGTCGAAGCCCGCCGGATCCTTGGTGAGGAAGTAGCTGCCCAACACCATGTCCTGCGACGGCTCCGCCACCGGCCGCCCGTCGGACGGCTTGAGGATGTTGTTCGAGGAGATCATCAACACCCGGGCCTCCAGCTGCGCCTCGAACGAGAGCGGCACGTGCACCGCCATCTGGTCGCCGTCGAAGTCCGCGTTGAACGCGGCGCAGACGAGCGGATGGATCCGGATCGCCTTGCCCTCGACCAGCACCGGCTCGAACGCCTGAATGCCCAGGCGGTGGAGTGTCGGCGCCCGGTTCAGCAGCACCGGATGGTCCTGGATGATCTCCTCGAGGATCTCGTAGACCTCGGGGCTCTCGCGCTCGACGATCTTCTTGGCGCGCTTGACCGTCTCGGCGATCCCCTTCTCCACCAGCTTATGGATGATGAAGGGCTTGAAGAGTTCGACCGCCATCGTCTTCGGAAGTCCGCACTGATGCAGCCGGAGCTCCGGTCCGACCACGATGACCGACCGGCCCGAATAGTCCACGCGCTTGCCGAGCAGGTTCTGGCGGAAGCGGCCCTGCTTGCCCTTGAGCATGT
>DATBQV010000084.1:0-4849 GCA_036560625.1 Gemmatimonadales bacterium | reverse complement strand
TCGTACGGTTCTTCGCGTGTGGACAGGATCTGTCCCATGAGCCGCCGGATGCGCCGCTTCCCGGTGCGGTGGAGACAGGGGCCGAGCCGTTTCTCGTCGTGGGGGCCATGGCCGGCGGCTAGCCGGCGGGAATGGAGCCGGATTCCCATGGCCCGTCAGGGAACGGTCGAGGTTCGCCCGGTTGTCGAGATCCCGGACCTGCCCCCAGCGAAGTAGGGGTCGCCCCACCCGTCGATTTCCGTTTCCCTCATTCGACAACTGGTAGAGTCAGGGCCGGCCCCGGGCTCCGCCGGGCCGGCCGGGCTCAAACCCGAACAGGACCAGGAGACTCATCCCATGCGATTCGTAGCGATGGTGAAGGCCAATAAGGACTCGGAGGCCGGCGTTCTTCCGAGCGAAGAGCTTTTGACGGAGATGGGCAAGTTCAACGAGGAGCTGGTGAAGGCAGGCATGCTGCTGGGGGCCGAAGGACTCCAGCCCAGCTCGAAGGGCGCTCGCGTCAAGTTCTCCGGCACGAAGCGCACCGTCATCGACGGGCCCTTCGCCGAAACCAAGGAGCTGATCGCCGGCTTCTGGCTGTTGCAGGCCAAGTCCAAGGCAGACGTGATCGAGTGGATCAAGCGCTGCCCCAATCCGATGGCGGGGGAGTCCGAGATCGAGATTCGACAGGTGTTCGAGGCGGAAGACCTCGGCGAAGGGTTCACGCCCGAGCTGCGGGAGAAGGAAGAGCGGATGCGCGCCCAGGTGACCGCCAAGCGGGGGAAATGAGCATGCGATTCCTGACGCTTTACAAGCCCGGCAAAGACGGGGGCCCGCCGCCCACCGAGCGGGAAATGGCCGACATGGGCCGGCTGATCGAGGACATGACGAAGGCCGGCGTCCTGATCGATACCGGCGGACTGCTGCCAAGCTCGAAAGGGGCCCGCGTGCGCTACGACGGAGGCAAGTTGACCGTCACGGACGGGCCGTTCGCGGAGACGAAGGAGCTGATCGGCGGCTACGCGATCATTCAGGCGAAGTCGAAGACCGACGCGATCGAGCTGACGAAGCGCTTCCTGTCGGTGGTGCGCGCGGGCGAGAGCGAAGTCCGGGAGATGTGGGAGATGCCGCCGGCCAAGTCCTAGCACACTGGCGCACCGGTTGAGGCTGAATACCTTCACCATCGAGGTCTCAGCTCAACCGTGGCCAGGAGGCATTGTTGAAGGCGTATTGCGAACGCGGGAGCGCCGCCTGACCGACGCCGCTTCGGCTCGCGAGCGGCCCGTTGCGGTCGTCACCGCGGCCAGCCGAGGCATGGGCGCCGCCTGCGCCCGCGAGCTGAGCAGCCGCGGATTTCGTCTGGCCCTGCTGGCGCGGTCGGTGGAAGTCGAGGCGCTCGCGGCGGAGCTCAGTGGCGTGGCAGTCCGCGGATCGGTCACCGTGGCAGACGATCTGGCGCGCGTGGTCGAGGCGGCGCGGTCGCGGTTCGGACGCCTCGACGCCGTGATCAACAACACGGGGCATGCCGCCAAGGGCGATCTGCTGAGTATCACCGACGGCGAGTGGCGGGACGGGGTGGATCTGCTGCTATTGAGCGTGGTCCGAATGGCTCGGCTCGCCACACCCTTGATGCTGGCCGGGAGCGGTGGCGCGTTCGTCAACATCTCCAGCTTCGCGGCGGTGGAGCCGGGCCTCCGCCATCCCGTCTCGGCCACGCTCCGCCCGGCCCTCGCCAATTTTGCGAAACTATACAGCCAGGAGTACGCGGGCCGGGGGCTCAGGATGAATAATCTCCTCCCCGGATGGATCGACACCTATCCCGTGGACCCGGAGACCGTGGCGAGAATTCCAGCAGGCCGCGCCGGAACGGCGGACGAGGTCGCGCGCGCCGCCGCGTTCCTGGCCTCCAGTGAAGCGAGCTACATCACCGGAGAGAGCCTGCTGGTGGACGGCGGGCTCGTGCGGGGGGTCTGAATGTCGAGCACCGGGAGGCTTGCGAGAGGCACGATCGCGTTGATCGCGGCGCTCGTGCTCGCGGTTGCGTGCAGCCGTGGTGATGAGCGCTTCGCGGGGGTTCAGTCGCGCGGTCACCAGGCCATGGGGGTGGACCAGTACACGTCGACCCACATCTTCGAGCCGCTGCCCGACGGCGGACGCATCGAGCTGCAACGCGATGTGGCCGACAGCGCGGGCATCGAGCAGATCCGGCAGCACATGCACCATATCGCGGGAGCGTTCGGCGCAGGCGATTTCTCGCTGCCCGGGTTCGTGCACGCGCAGAACGTGCCGGGCACAGCGGTCATGGCCGCCAAGCGCGATGCGATCACGTACACGGTCGAGCTGCTGCCGAGGGGAGCAGCCGTACGTCTCCAGACAACCGACGCCGCGGCGGTCCGCGCGATCCACGATTTCCTGGCCTTCCAGCGAATGGATCACCACGCGGGGACCGGCCACGGCGCCTGATGACCCGACGGTTCTACCCGTATCTTCTCGCCCTTGCCGCCGCCCCGGGCTGCTCAACCTTCACCGACGCGGCCACCCGCGTGGCGTACGACCTCGAGGCCGGCGCCAAGCGGCTCCGCTCTTCTCGGGAGCAAACGCTGACCGTCGAGCACGTCCCCCAAGCCAAGCCGGAGGGCTGCACCGGCGGCTACACGCTCCAGCTGAGCCAGGAGTCGGCGCTCCTCGTGTGGTGCCAGGACTCCATCGGCGGACGCAGCTCGGGCAGCCACACCACGACGTACCATCTCAACTACGTCGGCGTGCCGCAGACGCTGATCATCCACAAGCAGGCGGGCGAGCACACCTGGATCGACCTCCGGAAAGACGGCGATGCCGTCGTCGTGGCGGGCGTCCGGTGACCGGAAAGGAGTGACGCGATGCACACGGTCAAGGTCGTTGCGGGCGGATTCGTCCTTCTCGGCCTTTGCCTCCTGGTCGGCCGCTGGCTCGGCGAGTCCGATTCGATGGCGGGCCTGGCGCGTGGGGCCGGAATCTTCATTCCGCTCTGGCTCGCAGGAGCCGGCATCAACATGTGGATCGGCGTCACGAAAGCGGGATATTCGGTCGCGGAAGAGGCGCCGACGTTCGCGATCGTGTTTGCGATTCCCGCGGCGGTCGCGGTCCTCGTCCTCTGGCGCCTCGCGAAATGACGGGCGCTTCCGCCGAGCCGACGTGGCGCTCCGCGCGCTGGTGATCTGGGTGGCGCTACTCGTGGTCGCCGTCCTGAACGGCGGCTTTCGCGAGGGTGTGCTCACCCCGCGCATGAGTGAAACCGTCGCGCACGGCGCCAGCTCGATCATGCTCTCCGCCGCCATCCTGATCGTGACCGCCATCGCGATCCCGTGGATCCGCCCCGCGGTGCCGCGCGACGCGATCGCGATCGGTCTGGGCTGGCTCGGCCTTACGCTGGCGTTCGAGTTCGGCTTCGGCCGCCTTCGCGGGAGATCCTGGCCCGAGCTGCTGGTGGACTACAACGTTCTCCGGGGACGGATCTGGGTGCTGGTGCTGATGGCCACCGCGGTCGCGCCGTACGTGACGGCCCGGGCCCGCGGTCTTCTCGCGGGAGCTGCCCGATGAGCGACAACCGGCAGGCCGTCACCGGGATCGGCGGCGTGTTCTTCAAGGCGCGCGATCCGAACGCGCTGGCCGCCTGGTATCGAACCAACCTCGGCGTGCCCGCCGGGGACGGGGAAACCCACGCGGTCTTCACCGCGCAGGGACCCGACGCGACGGGGGCGCCGGCGGTAACCGTCTGGTCGACGTTTCCGGCGCAGACCGACTACTTCGGCCCGGGACCGGCGGAGTTCATGATCAACTACCGGGTCGCCGATCTCGATGCGATGCTGGCGCAGCTCCGAGCGGCGGGGACGCCGGTGGAGGATCGGATCGAGGAGTCCGAATACGGACGCTTCGGCTGGGCGACGGACCCGGAGGGCAATCGGTTCGAGCTGTGGCAGCCGCCGACGGGGGTGCTCTAGCGATGACGGAGACGAGCATCAAGCCACCGGAGAATCGACGCGGCGGACCCCGCCGGGTGGCTGGTCTCTCCGTACGAACCAGAAACGCCGACGAGGGTAGCGGCGACACCGCGCAGATACCCGGGCTCTGGGGACGCTTCTCCGGCGAGGATTGGTTCGGACGGCTGGAGCGGCTGGGCGCGCGAGGCCCGCGGGTCGCTGTCTACTCCGACTACGAGAGCGACGGCATGGGCGTCTATCGGCTGCTCGTGGGAAGGGAGACTCCGGCGGGGACGGTGCTTGGGCCCGGCATCGAGACCGCGGACGTCGCCGGCGGCGAGTATCTCGTTCTTGCCTGCCGCGGGCCGATCCCCGGCGTTGTCATCGCCGGCTGGAGTCGAGTCTGGGAGTTCTTCTCCTGTCCCGGCGCGCTCCGTCGGGCCTTCACCGCCGACCTCGAGGTGTACGACGCGGATGGCGGCGGACTCGAGATCTGGGTCGCCGTCGAGCGATCAGGCTCGCCGCCCGCCGCTTCGTGACGGTCCACATCGCGTTGCTCCGCGCCATCAACCTCGCCGGTCGCAACCTGGTGGCCATGGCGGACCTGCGCGACCTCCTCTCACAGCTCGGATTCCACGAGCCGCGGTCCCTGCTCCAGAGCGGGAACCTCGTGTTTCGGAGCGCCGCTCGCAGCGCGGCGGCGCTCGAGCGCACCCTCGAAGCCGAGGCCGCCAGGCGCCTCGGCCTCGAGACCGACTTCTTCGTGCGGAGCGCCGCCGAGTGGGCGACGATCGTCGCGGGCAATCCGTTCCCGGAGGAGGCCCGGCGCGATCCGGCGCGGCTCCTCGTGATGTGCCTCAAGCATGCGCCCGCCGCCGGGGACGTCCGGGCGCTGCGGGAGGCGATCCGGG
>DATBQV010000083.1:0-2255 GCA_036560625.1 Gemmatimonadales bacterium | reverse complement strand
CCATTCCGCGTCCCGTGCCGGTTCCAGCGACGCGCCGGGCACGTCGTTCTAGACCACCTCCGTACGGTGGATACCGAGCGGTTGGTCCGCCGCCTCGGGCTGCTGGCTCCCGACACCACCCGCGCGGCGTTGGCCGTGCTGCGAGAAATGTTTGCCGACTGACGGAGCCGCCTAACCCGCGCTTGCAGCTGCCAGGCACGGAGCGCCCCGGGCTCCGCCCGGTGCGGTCCGCCGGTGGCGGACAGCGGGCGCGGCGTAGGCAATGATCGGGGGCCTCGTCTTTCTCGCGGGAGCCGCGCTGCTGGTCGGCGGCTATCTAGCCCTGGGCCCCCTCATCCGCAGGCTCGTGACCTATAGCATAGCCCGCGAGGGGCGCGTCCCCGTACCGGCTGACTGGCGCGGCGTCATCGAGCGACGGGTGCCCGGCCTGGGGATCCTCACGGACGCGCAACGCGATCGCCTGCTTGACGCTGTGCGCGACCTGCTGAGCACGCGCCACTGGGAGGCGTGCGGCGGCCTCGCGCTCACCACCGAGATGCAGCTCACCATCGCCGCCCAGGCCTGCCTGCTCACCCTGGAGCTCCCCGGCGACCCGTACCCCCGGCTCAAGGCCATACTCATCTATCCAAGCACCTTCGTCCCCGGGCACTCGGTCGATATGCGGAAATGGATGCACGCCAGTGTGGCGGAACCCGCGCTGCCCGAGCTCGGCGAGGCCTGGCCCACCGGGACGGTGGTGATCGCCTGGGATGCGGCGCTGGATGGCGGCGCGAACCCGTCGGATGGCCGGAATGTCGTCATCCACGAGTTCGCCCATCTCATCGATTTCCAATACGGCTTGACCCACGGCGATCCCGATCTCACCGGCCTCCTCCACAGCTCCAACGAGCCCATCCCCGCCCCGGACATCCCCGGTGGCCAGACCTGGCGCCGGATGCTGGCCGAGAGTTTCGAGCGCCACTGCGGCGACGTCGAACGACGGGTGCCGACCGTCCTCGATCGATACGCGGCCACCAACGAAGCCGAGTTCTTCGCCGTCAGCACCGAGGTCTTCTTCGAGCAGCCGGCCAAGCTGCGAGCGGCGTATCCCCAACTGTACGACCACCTGTCCCGGCTCTTTCGCCAGGACCCGGCCGGTCGGGATCGAGCGGAGAAAGGATTTCATTAGATTGCGGAGACCAGGGTCGTAGCAGTCACCCCCTGAGGGCCTGGATCACCCGGGAGGCTTCATGACGTACTTGTTTCTTGCTGGTCGGCTCCTGTACGGTGGGTTCTTCCTCCTCTCCGGAGTCAATCACTTTCGTTATGTGAGCATGATGGCTCCGTACGCCGCCAGCAAAGGCATCCCCGCGGCGCGCCTCGGCGTCCTCGGCTCCGGCACACTGCTGATTCTCGGCGGGCTCAGCATCCTGCTGGGAGAACGCCCGACCGTGGGCGTGCTGTTGCTCACGATCTTCCTGGTGCCCACCTCGTTCCTCATGCACAACTATTGGGCAGTGACGGACCCCTCCGCACGGCAGGGGGAACAGGTCAACTTCAAGAAGAACATCGCGCTGCTCGGCGCCGCCTGGATGCTGCTGCTGATCCCGCAGCCCTGGCCCTTGAGCCTGCCGTGGTGACCCGGCGCCCGAGGAGCGGCCTCATCCGGCCGCCCTCGGTCGCCCGCGCCCCGCTTACCCCGCCACCCCGGCCGGCTCCCGCTGCTTCAGCGCCCCCTGCACCTTCGCCAGGTGGTGATAGGCGTGCCGCACCGCGTGATCCTCCAGCATGAACTGGCACGTGAGCGGCGCATCGGCGTTGAGTGAGATCCCCGCGGCCTGATCGAGCTGGCTGTCGCTGAGCGCCCGGATCGCCAGCGCGGCCGCCGCGCTGTTGAGCCGGAGCAGCTCGATCGCCTCCGGCTTCGTGACGGCGTCGAACTCCTTCGCGTGCTTGGCATTGATCGCATGGACGTCATCCCACGTCACGCCCGTGATGGCCTCGCCGCCCGCGAGCTTCTGCGCCAACCCGATCTCCAGCGGGTACATGGTCGCGACATGATGCACGATCACGCCGATCTTGCGCCCGTCCTTCGGAATCCGGGTCTGCCACTCCGAGTCCCTGAGCCCGCTCGCGAGGGTCGCGAGGGCGCGGGCCCCCTGCTCGAGACGATCGGCTAGGGCGTTGGAACGCTGGCTCATTTGTCCACCTCTATGGCTGATGTGAGCGAGCCGACGACGGCTCGCGGTACGTTCGTCGTCAGGCGACGCGCGCCT
>DATBQV010000082.1:0-8355 GCA_036560625.1 Gemmatimonadales bacterium | reverse complement strand
CGACATGGTGCGGACCGGCGCGCGCCATCTGCGCAACATGTTCGGCGGCGACGTCATGCTGTTCACGCAGGGCAATGACGGACAGCTGCGGCTCGATCCGGCTCTGGGTGCGCCGGCCGTGGACGAAAAGGAATTTTCGATCGCGCGGTGGGTGTTCGATCACGCGCAGCTGGCCGGCGCCGGGACGTCGACCCTGCCCTCGACGGAATGGCTCTACGTGCCGCTCGTCGCGTCCGGCCGCACGCTCGGGGTGGTCGGCATCCGCGCCCGCGATCCGCGCCGCCTGCAGGAGCCCGTCCGGCGGCAGCTGCTGGAGACGTTCGCCGGACAGGTCGCCGCGTCGCTCGAGCGGGTTCGCCTCGCGGGCGCCTCGCAGCAGGCAAGGCTCGAGACCGAGGCGGAGCGGCTCCGCACCGCCCTGCTCAGCTCCCTCTCCCACGATCTGCGCACGCCCCTCGCCGGGATCGAGGGCGCCGCGTCGAGCCTGCTCCAGGATGGCGGCACCCAGCCGCCCGCCACCCGGCGCGAGCTGGCGCAGACGATCGTCGAGGAGTCCCGGCGCATGACCCGGCTGGTCGCCAACCTGCTCGACATGGTCCGGCTCGAGTCCGGCGCGCTCCAGGTGCAGCGCGAATGGCAGCCGCTGGAGGAGGTCGTGGGCGTGGCGCTGATCCGCCTCGACGAGCGCCTTGCGGGACGGGTCGTCACCACCACGCTGCCGCCGGACCTCCCGCTCCTCCCGATCGACGGGCTTCTCATCGAGCAGGTGCTGATCAACCTGATCGAAAACGCGCTCAAGTACACGCCTCCCGGCACGCCGATCGACATCTCGGCCGAGCTGGGGCAGCGGGAGGTGATCGTCGAGGTGGCGGACCGCGGCCCGGGACTCCCGGGCGGCGAGGAAGGCAGGATCTTCGACAAGTTCTATCGCGCCCGCGACCAGGGGCACGCCGGTGGGGCCGGGCTCGGTCTCACGATCTGTCGCGGGATCGTCACCGCCCACGGCGGCCGGATCTGGGCGGAGAACCGCGCCGGTGGCGGGACCAGCTTCCGGTTCAGTCTGCCGCTCGGCGGACCCCCGCCGCACCTCCAGCGCGATGACGGCGCCGCGGCATGACCCCGGCTCCCCCCCGATGACCGAGCCTTCCCCCACCGTCCTGGTGATCGAGGATGAGCCGCAGATGCGGCGCTTCCTTCGGTCGGCGCTCGAGGGTCACGGATACCGGGTCGTCGAGGTCGCGACCGCCCGGGAGGGACTCGCTCAGGCGGCCGGGCGCAATCCGGACGTGATCCTGCTCGATCTCGGCCTGCCGGATGCCGACGGGCTGGACGTGACCCGTCGCCTCCGCGAGTGGGCCACGACGCCGGTGATCGTGATCTCGGCGCGGGGGCTCGAGACCGACAAGGTCGGCGCGCTCGACGCCGGCGCCGACGACTATCTCACCAAGCCCTTCGGCGTCGACGAGCTGCTGGCCCGCATCCGGGTGGCGTTGCGGCACGCGAGCCGGTCGCCCGATGACCCGGCGGATCCGGTCTTCACCCAGGGCGATCTCACCGTCGACCTCGCTCGGCGCCAGGTATTCAGCGCCGGCGTCGAGGTGCACCTCACCCCCACCGAGTACAAGCTCCTGACCCTGCTCGTCCGCCACGCCGGCAAGGTGGTCACGCAGCGCCAGGCGCTCCGGGAGGTCTGGGGGCCGAACTACGCGACCCAGACGCACTACCTCCGCGTGTACATGGCCCAGCTGCGGCACAAGCTCGAGCGCGAGCCGGCGCGCCCGCGCCTGTTGCTCACCGAGCCCGGCGTCGGGTATCGCCTCAAGGTGGACTGAGCGTCAGCCGCCCCGTGCCCTACCGAGCCGGTCCTGCAGCGCGTCTCCCAATAGCGTACAACCCACCACGACCAGCACCAGTGCCACGCCGGGCGCGCCCGCGATCCAGGGCGCGTCCATCAGCGCGTCCCGGCCCGCCGCGATCATGTTGCCCCACGATGGGGCGGGCGGTTGCACGCCCAGCCCGAGAAACGAGAGCCCGGCCTCGAGCAGGATCGCGTTGCCGACGCCGAGCGCGGCGGCGATCACCACCGGCGTGACGAGGTTCGGCAGCAAGTGCCGCCGAAGCAGGCGCCACCGTCCCGAGCCAAGCGCGAGCGCGCTTTCGGCGAACGGCCGAGCGATGAGGCTGCGCGACTCCGCATACACCAGCCGCGCGATGGTCATCCATCCGGTGACGCCCAGCACGAGCACGACCAGCGTGACGCTGGGCGCCCAGAGGGCGGCGAGCAGCAGCAGGAGCACGACCCGCGGGACGGCGAGCACGAAGTCGGTGAGCGCCAGAAGCAGCGTCGACAGGCGCCCGCGCGCCAGGGCGGCGCCGGCGCCGATGCCGACGCCGATCGTCACCGACAACGCGACCGCGAGCGCCCCCACTGCCAGCGAGACTCGGCCGCCGTAGGCAAGGCGGGTCCACACGTCTCGGCCCAGGGCGTCCGTCCCCAGCGGGTGGAAGGCGCCGAACCGGTCGGTGCTGCCGGGCGCGAGCAGGCGGGTCGCGACCACGTCGCGCTGCGCCGCGGGATCTGCGGTCGTTACCAGCGGGGCAAGCAGCGTCATCAGGATGATGCCGGCCAGCAGCGCCGCGCCGAGCGTTGCGCGCCCGTCCCGGGGCGGCGATGGGTCACGCCGCATGCGACGCCCGGACCCTCGGGTCCGCCCAGCCGGTCAGGATTTCCGCCAGCAGGTTCCCCGTGACCACCAGCGCCGCGCTCACCGCCGCTGCCGCCAGCACGACGGGATAGTCGCGCGCCTGCACCGCCTCCACCAGCACGCGGCCTACGCCCGGCCACGCGAAGATCGCCTCGACGAACACCGCGCCGGAGAACACGGCCGGCAGCGACAATCCCAGCAGCGTGATGACCGGTATCAGCGCGTTACGGAGGGCATGACCGATCAGCACGCGACGGGCGCTGAGCCCCTTGGCCTCGGCCGTGAGCAGAAACAGACTGCCGCGGAGGTCCAGCATGGCGCCGCGAACGAATCGCGCGACGCCTCCGACGCCGATGATCGTGAGCGTTGCCACCGGGAGCGCGAGATGCCGCAGCGCGTCTGCCACGCGGGCACCGGGCGTGAGGAACTCGGCGTCGAGCCCGGCCGCGCCGAACGCCGGGAGAAGGCGGAGGCGGTACGTGAACAGCATCACGAGCATCAGGCCAAGCCAGTACGCCGGCAGCGCGAACAATGTGACGCTGGCCGTGGAAAGCGCCGTGTCGAGCCGCGTTCCCCCAACGCCCGCCTGCACCACGCCGACGCCGATGCCGAGCGCGTATCTCAACAGCAGCGAGAGCAATACGAGGCGCGCCGTCGCCGGCCACGCCTCGCCCAGCAGCACGCGCACCGGACGGCCGGTCACGATGCTGGTGCCCCAATCGCCGCGCGCGAAACGGCCGAGCCACACCGCATACTGGACGGGGAGGGGTCGATCCAGCCCCAGGATACGTCGCTGCTCCGCCACTTGGGTTGGTGTCGCCGCGGTGCCCACCAGCAGCGCCGCCGGGTCACCCGGTGCCGCATGCAGGAGGAGGAACACGAGCGTCACCACGCCCCACACGACGGCGGCGCCCGCGGCCGCGCGAATGACCAGGGGACGAAGCATGGGCGGAATGTCGTCCGGTTCACACTTCCCGGCAATTCGGGGTAGAATGCGCGGGTGAGCCGGCCGCTCTCCTGGACCCTCGGTTGCCTTCTCGCGCTCGGCGCCTGCGCGCCGGCGCCGGATCGCGGCGCCACGGTGCTCTACGCGTCCGGCGCCGATCTCCAGAGCATCAACCCGCTGCTCACCGTGCACCCGCTCGCGCGGCAGGTCCAGCGCTTCGTGCTGCTCACCACGCTCGCGCGCTACGACAGCGCGCTCGTTGCCCAACCGTATCTCGCGCGGGACTGGAGCTGGTCGGGAGACAGGCGGACGCTCCGCTTCCGGCTCGCGCAGGGGGTCCGCTGGGACGATGGGGTGCCGACGACCGCCGGCGACGTCCGCTGGACGCTCGACGCCGCGCGCGACCCGATCGTCGGCTATCCGCGACTCGGGGACCTCGCCGATCTCGACTCCGTGCTGGCGCCGGACGACTCGACCGTGGTCCTCGGTTTCTCGGCTCCACAGGAACGCTTCCCCGACGTTCTGACCGACCTCGCCATTCTCCCGTCTCACCTGCTCGACTCGGTGCCGCGGGGTTCGCTTCGCCGGGCCGAGTGGAATCAGCGGCCGGTGGGCAACGGGCCGTTCCGTTTCGTGCGCCACGAGCCGAACCGCCGCTGGGTGTTCGCGGCCAACCCCGACTTTCCCCCGGGGCTGGGAGGGCCGCCGGGCATCGCGCGTCTCGTGATCGCGGTGGTGGATGAGCCGGTGACCAAGCTCGCGGCGCTGGTCGACGGTGAGCTCGATTTCGCGGGGATTCAGCCGGCGCATGCGGCCTATGTCCGGCGCGATCCGCGACTTCAGGTGCTCGACTATCCACTGCTCTTCACCTACGGCCTCGTCTTCAACACGCGCCGCGCCCCGCTCGACCGCGTGGCCATCCGCCGGACGATCTCCAACGCGCTCGATCGGCGCGAGCTGGTCGAAGGCTACGTGTACGGCTACGGGACCCCGGCCACCGGTCCGGTGCCTCCCGGTATCGTGCTGCGGCCGGCGGCGTTCCGAGGCGAGCCGGAGCGGACCTTCGAGCTGCTCACGGTGGGGAGCGGTGAAGGGGCCCTCGAGCAGATGGTGCAGGCCCAGCTCGCCCGCGCCGGCTTCCAGGTCACCATCCGGCAGCTCGAGCTGTCGGCCTTTCTCGATCGGCTGTACGGTCCCGCGCACGACTTCGACGCGGCGATCCTCGGTATTCCGGGCGATCTCGGCCTCGGATATCTTGGCCCTCTCGCGTCGCTGGCCGGAATGACGGCGCCCCGCGACTGGGGGGCGGCGGAGCGCATGTTCGCCGATTCCGTGCCGGTCGCTTTCCTCTATCATGCGCGGGGACTCCAGGGGATGAACCGCAGGGTGCATGGCGTGCGGATGGACGTGCGGGGTGAGCTGGTG
The DNA here is from genome assembly GCA_036560625.1 of Gemmatimonadales bacterium. GTDB lineage: Bacteria > Gemmatimonadota > Gemmatimonadetes > Gemmatimonadales > GWC2-71-9 > DASQPE01. Next base: position 3,279 of record DATBQV010000082.1, on the reverse strand, counting down.
ACCGTGCACGACTGGCGGGTCCAACGGTGATGCGCCACGCCCGGGCCACGGCGCCCGTCCGCCTGGACTTCGCTGGAGGCTGGACCGACGTCCCGCCGTTCTCGGCCCGGGAGGGCGGCACGGTCGTGAGCGCGGCGATCGCACTCCTGGCCGAGGCAGAGGTGTTGCCCGGCGGGACCGGCGTCACGCTGGTCGCGGAGGACATTGGAGAAACGCTACGCTTCGAGGGGCTCGAGGCGCCGGTGGGTGCCGGCGCGCTCGCGTTGCATCGAGCTGCGCTTCGGCTCGCTCGGCCCGATTGCGCGCTCTGTCTGCGCACCCACTGCGCCGCACCGGCCGGCTCCGGGCTCGGCAGCTCCGGCGCGCTCGACGTGGCGCTCGTCGCCGCGCTCGCGGCCGCGCGCGGCGAGCGGCCCGACACCCGCGCCATCGCCGACGCCGCCTGTCGCCTGGAGGCGGTGGAAGCCGCGATACCCGGCGGGCGACAGGACCAGTTCACCGCCGCCTACGGTGGCTTTCTCGTGCTCCGGTTCTGCGATCCCGACGCCCAGGCGACGCCGCTGTCGCTCCCGGCCGGGTTCGCCGACGATCTCGCCCGCCGGATCGTCCTCTGCTATACCGGCGCCTCCCGATTCTCCGGCGCGACCATCGCCCGCGTGATGCAGGCGTACGAGCGAGGCGACCGCGGCGTCGTGGGAGCGCTCCGGCGGATTCGCGGGATCGCGGACGAAATGGTCGAGGCGCTGGCGGCCGCGGACGCCCGGCGCATCGGGGCGCTGCTCAGCGAGAACTGGCGCCAGCAGCAGGCGCTGGATCCGGCGATGTGCACCGCCGAGATGGCCCGGCTGGAAGAGGCGCTCGGGGACGCCGGGGCGTTCGGTGGCAAGGCGGCGGGGTCGGGGGCCGGTGGCTGCATGTTCTTCGTCGCCGGCGACGATGTCGCAGCCGCGCGCCGCGCGGCGGTCGCCGCGGGCGCGCGGCTGCTGCCCGTTGTCTGGGCCGAGGACGGAGTCCGCACGTGGTGACCGCCGAGCTGCTCGCGGCACGGCGCGAAACGGTCGCCGGGTCGCCGGATCTCTCGCGACTTGTGGCCCGGCTGGCGGAGCGCGCCGCGCCGGTGCTGGCGCGGCGGCCCCCTATCCCGACGGACAAAGCCCTCCTCACCGTCGACGGCGGAGTCTGCCCCGACGATCACGCGCCGTTGCGATTCGATCCCTGGAGTCCGTCGTCACACACCTGCCCCCGCTGCGGGAAGTGCTACGGTGGCGAGCGTCACGATCGCGCATGGGCGCGGTTTCAGCATCTCTGGCTGGGCGAGCGGGCGGCTCATCTCGCGGCCCTCGCCGCGATCGGCGGCAATGACGCGGCGGCCGCGCGGTCCCGCGAGCTGCTCCAGCACTACGGCGAGCACTACGTCGAATATCCCAACCGCGACAACGTGCTCGGTCCGGCCCGGCTGTTCTTTTCGACCTACCTCGAATCGATCTGGCTGACGCACTACCTGGCCGCGGCCATGCTGCTCCGCGAAAGCGGATGCCTGGACCGCCCAATCGCCGAGGGGGTCTCGCGCGTCGCCGATGAGGCGGCCAACCTGATCGGGGAATTCGACGAGGGCTTCTCCAACCGGCAGACCTGGCACAGCGCCGCGCTGGCGGCGATCGCGGTCTGGTTCGAAGATGAAGAGTTGCTGGGCCGGGCGGTGGAGGGACCGTCGGGCCTGATCTCGCATCTGCTCCAGGGATTCGGACCCGACGGCATGTGGTTCGAGGGAGAGAACTACCACCTCTTTGCGCTGCGCGGACTGCTCGTCGGGCTCGACTGGGTCCGCTCGGCCGGCGTGGATCCGCTGGAGGAACCGGAGCTGGCCGCGCGCGTACGGGCGGCGCTGGAGGCTCCGGCGCTCACCGCGCTGCCCGATCTGACGTTTCCGGCGCGGAAGGATTCGCGGTTCGGAGCCTCGCTGGCGCAGCCGATGTACCTGGAGCTGTGGGAGGCCGGTCGCCGGACGCGACGCGCGGACGCCGGGGGGCCTGACGAGCTGGACGACTGGCTCGCCGGACTCTACGCGGCGCCGGCGCCGGCGGCCGAGCTGTTCGATTCCTATCTGCACGAAGCGGGTGAGCCGGCGCCGGCGCATCGGGACCGCGCGGATCTCTCGTGGTGGATGCTCGTGACCATGCAACCCACGCTCGAGGGCCAGCCGGCCCGGTGGCGCCCCGGCAGCGCGCTGCTCGAGTCGCAGGGGCTCGCGATCCTCCGCACCGGTGACCGCTACGCAAGCCTGGAGGCCGGCGCATATGGCGGTGGCCATGGGCATCCGGACCGGCTGAACCTCACGTTGCACGAGCGCGGCGTCCACTGGCTCCCCGATTTCGGCGCCGGGAGCTATGTCTCGCGCGATCTCTTCTGGTATCGCTCGACCCTCGCGCACAACGCGCCTCGTCTGGACGGCGTTTCCCAGCAGCCGGGCGACGCTGTCTGCGAGTTCTTCGCGGTCAAGAGCGGCTGGAGCTGGGTGCAGGGTCGGTTCGGTCCGGTGCATCGTACGGTCGTGTCCGGGCCGGACTATCTCCTCGATGTTGTCGAGCTGGACAGCGAAGTCGATCATCGGCTCGAGCTGGCGTGGCACCTGGCCGGGCGCCTGGAGCTGCGCGGTGGAGCCACTTGGCAACCCGCGTCGCCGCTCGGTGAGCTGGTGTCCGGCGCCGAGCGACGACCGGTCGATCCGGATGAAGGCGTGACGGTGATTGCCACCCGCGACGACCCGGGCCGCGCGCTCGCCCTCGTCTCGCACGGGGCCTCGGAGCTGCTCCGGGCCACCGCGCCCGGCGCGCCGGGCACCGGTCCGGCGCCGTTCGTCGTGCTCGCGGGGGAAGGCCGGGGCGTGCGCCTGGTCTCGGTGCTGTCTGCGGCCCCGGCAGGACTCGTGGTCGAGGGGGACGCGATCGCCGTGACCGGGGTGCACGGCACCGATCGGCATCGAGCGGTCCCGGAGGGCTGGGAGATAGTGCCTCCAACCGGGGATGTAGTCCGGCTCGGCGGCCGACGACCGGAGCCGAGGGTGTTCGAGCCGCTCCTGCGCCGGGACGTGCCGCTGGTGCAAAGCGGCGCCGCCGTCCACCTTGTCGCGCCGCCCGCGCTGGACGGCGCGCTCGATGGGTTCGACGCCGCGCAGCCGCTCGCGCTCGATCACGAAGATCAGTACCGGCGGAGCGAGGAGCCGTACTCGGGTCCGGACGACTTCTCCGCCGTGGCCTTCGCGAACTGGGACGACGCCGC
>DATBQV010000081.1:0-7825 GCA_036560625.1 Gemmatimonadales bacterium | reverse complement strand
CGGCTCGCTGTCAGCGCAAGCCAGTCTCCGGGTCGACAGCGCGCGGGTGGACACGGCGGTGGCCGTGCCGATGCGCGACGGCGTCGTGCTCAAGGCCGACGTGTGGCGGCCTGCCACCGGCGAGCGATTTCCGGTGTTGGTCTACCGCACGCCGTACAATCGGCAGGCAGCCGCGGTCGAGTCGGGCGTCACGCAGGCGGCTGTCGCGCGCGGGTACGCGGTGGTGCTGGTGGACGTGCGCGGGCGCTACGGCTCCGCTGGGGACTTCGAGCCGTATCGGCACGAGGGGAAGGACGGCTACGACACGATCGAGTGGGCCGCGCGGCAGCCGTGGTCCAGCGGCGCGGTCGGCACCTTCGGGCTCTCGTACCCGGCCGCGGTGCAGTGGCTCGCCGCGACGGAGCAGCCGCCCTCACTCAAGGCCATGGTGCCTGCCATGGTCTACTCGGCGGCCGAGACCTTCTGGTATTCCGGTGGTGTGTGGGACGGCTCGTGGCTCGACTGGACCTGGCTGGACATCGCGCCCGATCTTCGGCGCCGGCTGAATCTGCCCGGCCCCCGCACGGACGACGAGGCGGCCGCCGCGTGGGCGCGCGACGGGCCACGCGCGCGCCGGGTTCGCCCGCTGCTGTCGCTCGCGGACTTTCAGGGCGTGGCGCCGTGGTACTACGAGTGGATGCGACACCCTCCCCGGGATCCGTGGTGGAGCTTCGCCGAGATCCAGGGGCGCTACAGCCGTGTGAGCGCCGCGGTGCTGAATATCTCGGGCTGGTTCGACGAGCCGTACGGGCCGAGCGGCGCGGCGGCCAACTACACAGGGCTGGTCGGGACGCGGCCGACCGGCATGGCGCGAACCCGACTCATCCTGGGGCCCTGGACCCACGGCGTCGGCGCGGTCCAGCGGAGCACGGCGGGCGACCGCGAATTCGGCGCCGGCGCCGGCCTCGACTACGCGGGGACGGTGCTCGACTGGATGGATCGATACGTGAAGGGGACCGACGGCATTGGAGAGGCGCCGGCCGTGCGGGTGTTCGTCATGGGCGCCAACGAATGGCGCACCGCCGACCGCTGGCCATTTCCCGGCACCCGCGCGGACACGCTCTACCTCGCGGCATCATCGGGGAAGAAGACCGGCCGATTGCTCGCCAAGCCGGCCGCCGCCGGGGCCGCGCAAAGCGTCATCCGCTCCAACCCCAGCGCACCCGTCACCGATCCATTCGACGGACGGGCGGGGGCACACGACTATCGCGCACTCTCCGGGCGTCCGGACGTCGCCGTGTTCGAGACCGCGCCGTTCACGGCTTCTTATGACGTCATCGGCCCGGTGATCGCGGAGCTGGCGGTAAGCGCGTCCGTGCCGGACTTCGATCTCTGGCTGCAGCTCAGCGACGTCGCACCCGACGGGACGACCTGGAATCTCTCCAGCCCCGGCACCGCGCTCATCCGGGCCAGCTATCGTGACGGCGGCCCGGAACGGCACCTGCTCCGGAAGGGGGAGGTCGTCAGGCTTCGCCTCGACCGGCTGGTCACGGCGAACCGGTTTCTCCCGGGCCACCGGCTCCGGATCGTGCTCTCGACTGCGTTCTATCCATTGTTCTCGATCAATCCGCAGACCGGCGCGCAGGAGTTCGCGAGTACGGCGCTGCGGGCGGGAAAGGTGCGGATCCAGCACTCGGCGGCGCAGGTGTCGCGGTTGATCCTGTCTGCGGTTCCGCTCGCAGGCCAATGATCGGCGAGGAGCCCTACTGTCGTCCGGCAGCAGGGGCGCCGGTGGTCCCTGACGCGGCCAGCAGCCCCGCCAGGTATTGCTCCCACACCACCGCGATCGTGTGCGTGCCGTGTCCGCGTGTCTCCGGGCCCGCGGGGACGACCACGGCCTTTCCCCCTCGAACGCGGCTGATCTCCCGCTCCAGGATCCCCAGCTCCGGCGGATTGATGAGATCGTCGGCGGAATTCACCGCGAAGAGCGGCGCGCGAATCTTCTCCAGATCCGGGGCCGGGTTGTAGTCATGGGACGCCTCGACCTGGTACAGCAGATCGTTCGCGTCGACCAGCTTGACGCCCGCGTTGACCACGGCGTCGAACACCGCGTCGGCCCGGGGAAGCGTGGGCATCTCCCGCTGACGGATGACCGGGCTGCTACCCATCAGATACAGCATCCCCACCGCGGTGCGGAGCCCCGGCGGCTGCGACGTGTAGTCGCCGCCGTGCCATTCCGGGTCGTCGCGGATGGCGTCGATCACGATGCGGCGCCACACCCGGTTCCGGCCGGAGATCTGGACCGGGAGGCTCGCGAGCGGCATGAGGGCGTCCATGAAGTCAGGGTGCCGCTCACCCCAGAGCCAGGTGTGCATCCCGCCCATCGAGGTACCCATGACGAGGCGCAGATGGTTGACCCGTAGTCCCTCCGTGAGGAGGCGATACTCGGCCTCCACCATGTCCTCGTACCCGTAGTGCGGGAACCGGGCCTTGAGCCCGTCGCTCGGCTTGCTGCTTCCGCCGTGGCCGATGCCGTCGGGGAGCACGATGAAATAGCGGGCACTGTCCAGCACACCGCCGGGGCGAAACAGCTCGCCCGCAAACTCGGGCCGCACGAACTGCGCGCCGGTCCCGCCGGTGCCGTGGAGCACGAGCACGGCGTTGCGGACGACGCCTCCGGCATCGCGCTCGGCATGGCCGAAGGTGCGGTAGTGGATGCGAAGCTCGGGCAGGGTCTCGCCGGACGCGAAGTGGAAGGCCTTGAGGACGACGTCTCCTTCGACCGGCGCGAGCTGCTGGCCCGCGCCGGCGCGAGGCATCGCGCCGGTGAGTGCCAGGAGCGTGAGGAGCCGATGGATGAACGCAAGTCCGGCGGTGGGCATTTACGGATGCTGCGCCTGAATCTGGTCGAGCACGAACGCGAAGTTGAACGCCCGCTCCTTGAGATAGTCGTACCGCCCCGACGAGCCGCCATGCCCGGCCCCCATGTTGGTCTTGAGCAGGAGCAGGTTGTGGTCGGTCTTGGTGGCGCGCAGCCGGGCCACCCACTTGGCCGGCTCCCAGTAGGCCACGCGAGGGTCGTTGAGGCCGGCCGTCGCGAGGATGGCGGGGTAGTTCTTCGCCGCCACGTTCTCGTAGGGCGCGTATGAGGCCATGTAGGTGTAGTCGGGATCGTGGTGCGGATCGCCCCACTGCACCCACTCCTGCGTGGTGAGCGGAATCGACGCGTCGAGCATGGTGTTGATCACGTCGACGAACGGCACCTCGGCCACCACCGCGCGAAAGAGATCGGGCTGCATGTTGGTGACCGCGCCCATCAACAGGCCGCCCGCGCTGCCGCCCCAGATGGCCAGCCGATCGCTCGCGGTATACCCATGGGCGACGAGATACTGCCCGGAGGCGATGAAGTCGGTGAACGTGTTGCGCTTGCGGAGCATCTTGCCGTCGTCGTACCACCGCCGGCCCATCTCCTGCCCGCCCCGGATGTGCGCGATGGCGAAGACGACGCCACGATCGACGAGCGTGAAGATCGACGGACTGAAGGTGGGGTCGGTGCTGAGCCCGTAGCTCCCGTAGCCGTAGAGCAGGAGCGGCCGCTGCCCGTTCAGCGCGAGCGGCTTCTTGTAGAGCAGCGAGATCGGCACCATCGTCCCATCGTCCGCCCGCGCCCAGGTGCGCGCCGTCGCGTAGAGCCGGGGATCGTAGTGCGGCACTTCGGTGCGTTTCTTGAGCGCCCGGGTGCGGTGCCGCATGTCAAAGTCGTAGACCGAGGCCGGCGTGATCGGCGAGGTGTAGACGAAGCGCAGCAAGTCGGTGTTCGCCTCCGGATTGTCCGACTGCCGGAAGGTGGAGACCTCCTCGGGAAACGTCACCGGATACGACTGCCCGCTCTTGAAGTCGAGCACCCGGATTCGCCGCACGGCGTTCCCCCGCTCGTAGAGGGCCGCGTAGTCACGGAACACGTCCATCCCTTCGAGCAGCACTGAGTCCTTCTCGGGCACGAGATCGGTCCAGTTGGCCCGGCCCGGGTCGGTCTCGGGGCCGCGCGCCAGCTTGAAGTTGACGGCGCCGTCGTTGGTGCGGATCAGGAAGTCGCGGCCGTGATGCTCCACCGTGTACACGACGTCCTTGGCCCGCGACGCCACGACGCGCCATTCGCCGGTCGGCTGGTCCGCGCGGAGATATCGGGTATCGGACGAGGTGAAGCTCTCGGCGTTGATCAGGAGGTACGCCCGGTCCTTGGTCTTCGCCAGGCCGACGTTGTAGAGCTGGTCCCGCTCCTCGAAGACGAGCGCGTCCTGCGCGGTGCCCAGGGCGTGGCGGTAGATCCGATACGCCCGGTGCGCGCCGTCGTTGCGCCCGTAGAACAGCGTCCGGTTGTCGGCGGCCCATTCGACGCTGTAGTTGAGACTGTCCGCCCGATCGGGCAGCACCGTGCCGGTCCGCAGATCCTTCACGAACAGCGTGTACCACTCGCCTCCGGTCGTATCCCAGGTGTACGCGAGCAGGTGGCCGTCGGGGCTCACTCGCCGCAGACCTACGTTCGAGTACTTCCGGTCGCCGGCCAGCGTGTTCTCGTCCAGCAGCACCTCTTCCGGCGCCTTGAGGCTTCCGCGCCGGCGGCAGAAGATCCCGTATTGCTTGCCCTTCACGGTGCGCGTGTAGTACCAGGCGTCACCGACGCGCTCGGGAACGGAGAGGTCGGTTTCTTTGATTCGCCCGATCATTTCCGCGTAGAGCTGTTTCTGGAGCGCCTCGGTGTGCCGCATCGTGGCTTCGGCATAGTGGTTCTCGGCCTGGAGGTAGCCGATGACCTCCGGGGCCGAGCGATGGTCGTCGCGCAGCCAGCGGTAGGGATCGACCCGAACGTGACCGACGACTGTGTCCACGACCGGGTGGACCGGGGCGACGGGCGGAGCCGGATCCTGCGCCCGAACCCGGGGGGACATCGTGCCGAAGGCGACAGCGACCGCCGCCGCAAGGGTCGGGACACGCGACGAACAACGATGCGGACGGACCCGCATGAGCGCTCCAGGTTTCAAAGTGATTCGCCGGGGCCGGGCTGAATGGACGGGTAGATCGATAGGGCAACATGGGCGGTGCCGCAAGGTGCCGGTGCCAGGACCGGTGCGCCGAAGGTGTCGCCTCCCACCGCCCGGAGCCCTTCGCTAGTATTCCTCGCCCATGGACCCGCTCTCGGACCTGCTGCGTGTGGTCCGCCTCGATGGCGCGTTTTTCTACGCGGTCGAGGCGTCGGAGCCCTGGAGCGTTCAGGCCCTGGCCGCGACGGACCTGTCGCCCCGTATCCTGCCCGACGCCGAGCACCTGATCTCCTATCACTTCATCACCGCGGGCCGCTGCTACGGCGGCCTGGTCGGCGAAGAGCCGGTCGAGTTGGTCGCGGGCGACGGGATCATCTTCCCTCACGGCGACGCGCACGTGATGTCGAGCAGCCGCGACCTTCGGAGCGGCCCGGACGTGCACACCAGCGCCCCGGCCCGCTACCCCCACACCGTCTACCTCGGCAACGGGGGACTGCGCACCACGTCGTTCGTCTGCGGGTTCCTCGGCCTGGACCGTCGTCCGTTCAACCCCTTGCTGTCCGCGCTCCCGCGGCGGATGCACATGCGGGGGATGTCCAACGCCTGGCTCGGCGGCTTCGCTCGCCAACTGACCGAGGAGTCGCGGCTCGGCCGGGCCGGCGCCGATCTGGTCCTCACCCGGCTGGCGGAATTGATGTTCATGGAGGTTCTGCGCCGGTACCTGGAGGACCTGCCGTCGGGGCAAACCGGCTGGCTGGCCGGCCTCCGCGACGACGTCGTAGGCCGGGCGCTGACGCTGCTTCATGCTCGCCCCGGACATCCGTGGACGCTCGACGATCTCGCTCGGGAATCCGCTTCGTCCCGCTCCAGCCTGACCAAGCGCTTCACCCTCCTCGTCGGCCAGCCGCCGATGCAGTACCTCACCCACTGGCGCATGCAGGTCGCCGCGAACCTGCTGGCTCAGAGCAGCGCCAAGGTTGCCGCGATCGGCACGGAGGTGGGGTACGACTCCGAGGCCGCGTTCAGCCGCGCGTTCAAGAAGGCAACCGGACTCGCGCCCGGCGCGTGGCGCGAAACCCGCCGCCCCACTTCGCCGTAGTCTTTTCCCCGACCGAACTGATCGCGCAATTCGGCACGCTGGAGCAGGAAATCGGGACGGCCAGTCATTGGCGGAACGACTCGCCCCCGGCAGAATGAGACTCGCGCGCGCCACGAGGGCGCCGCGATCCATTGACGACGAGGGCTGGCATGTCATCCGAAAATGTTTCCCGCGCCGGCGCCTCCGGCGCCACAGTCGAAGTCCCCGCGTGGTCGGAAGACCCGCTCACCGCCCGCGCCAGAACGGTCTGGACGTCGGCCGATTTTCTCCCGATCGCGCGCAGCTTTGCGCGGGGCGCGGAGGAGTTCATCGCCCGGCTGGCGCTCCGGCCGAAAGACGTGGTGCTCGACGTCGCGTGCGGCACGGGCAATCTCGCCATCCCGGCGGCGAGGGCCGGCGCCCGCGTCACCGGCATCGATATCGCCGCGAACCTGATCGCGCAGGCGCAGCAGGAGGCCCGCGCCGCCGGGTACAATGTCACCTTCGACGTGGGTGACGCCGAGGCGCTGCCGTATGCCGGCGATCAGTTCGACACCACGGTGACGATGTTCGGCGCGATGTTCGCCTATCGGCCCGCGCGGGCGGCGGCAGAGCTGCTTCGGGTGACGCGGCCGGGTGGGCGGGTGGCCATGGCGAACTGGACGCCCGAGGGTTTTGTCGGCAAGATGTTGCGGGCTCACACGGCGGTGGTGCCGCCCCTGGCGGGCGTGCCGAGCCCGCTGGAGTGGGGCAAGGATGCAGTGGTTCGCGAGCGCCTGGGCGTCGGCGTCACCGCGTTGACCTGCACTCGGCGGACGCTGGAGCTGCACTTCCCGTTTCCGCCGGCGGCCGTGACCGAGCTGTTCGCCACCTGTTACGGGCCGACGGTCACCACGCTTCGGGCGACGGGACTGGACGGCGCGAGCCGGCTGCGCGACGAGCTGACCCGGCTGTTCAAGGAGCACAACCTGGCCACCGACGGCACGACCACGGTGGCAAGTGAGTATCTCGACGTCCAGGCGCGCGTCGCCTGACGACGAACGTACCGCGAGCCGTCGTCGGCTCGCTCACATCAGCCATAGAGGTGGAGAAATGAGCCAGCGTTCCAACGCCCTTGCCGATCGGCTCGAGCAGGGGGCCCGCGCCCTCGCGGCCCTCGCGAGTGGCCTCACCGAGGCGGAATGGCAGACCCGGGTCCCCAAGGACGGGCGCAAGATCGGCGTGATGGTGCACCACGTCGGCAACATGTACCCAATCGAGATCCAGCTGGCGCAGAAGCTCGCCGGCGGCGAGGCGATCACCGGCGTGAGCTGGGACGATGTGCACGCGATCAACGCCAAGCACGCGAAGGAATTCGACGGGGTCACCAAGGAGCAGGCGCTGGAGTTCCTCCGCAAGAACAGCACGGCGGCCGCGCTCGCCATCCGCGCGCTGAGCGATGCCCAGCTCGATCAGGCCGCCGAGGTCTCACTCAACTCGGACGCACCCCTCACGTGCCAGTTCTTCCTGGAGGACCACGCGGTGCGGCACAGCTACCATCACCTGGCGAAGATCCGGGCAACGCTGAAGCAGCGGGTGCCGGCCGGGGTGGCGGGGTAGGCGGGCGAGCGAGGCGCGGGCGACCGAGGGCGGCCGGATGAGGCCGCTCCTCGGGCGCCGGGTCACCACGGCAGGCTCAAGGGCCAGGGCTGCGGGATCAGCAGCAGCATCCAGGCGGCGCCGAGCA
>DATBQV010000080.1:0-3450 GCA_036560625.1 Gemmatimonadales bacterium | reverse complement strand
TTAATCCGGGCGCGGAAGACGTCACCGGCCTTGATGTGCAGGTCGGATGCGCCCCGCTCGACCGCCGCCTTGATGATCTTTTCCATTTGGGCCCGTCGATCTGAAGTGTTCACCACGGAGACAGGGAGGACACAGAGAGGGCAAGCAACGTGCTTCTCCTCCGTGCTCTTCGTGCCCTCCGTGGTGAAAATCCTAACGCCGGCCCGCCGGCAGCGCTCCGGCCGGCAGGAATCCCATGAGCTCCTTAGCCTCGCGCAACGTCTCCCGGGCGATGAATCTGGCACTGTCCGCTCCCGCGGCGAGGATCTCGTCCACCCGGCCCGGAGCCGCTTCCAGCTCCCGCGCCCGCTCGCGGATCGGCGCGAAGTGCGCCGCCATCGCGTCCGCCAGCACCCGCTTGCAATCGAGGCACCCCCACTCGGCCCCGCGACATTTCCGCGCGACATCGACGACCGTTTCAGGCGTCGAGAAATATCGGTGCAGGTGGTAGATGTTGCAGATATCCGGATTCCCGGGATCTTTCCTGGTGACCCGGGCGGGATCGGTCACCGCCTGCCGGAGCTTCTGCCAGATCGCCTCGGGACTCTCGAGAATGCCGATCGTATTGCCCAGGCTCTTCGACATCTTTGCCTGTCCGTCGAGGCCCATGATGCGCTTGGCCTCGGTGAGCAGCGGCTTGGGCTCGGCGAAGAAGGCCTCACCCCGCCCGAACTCGGCGTTCCACCGTCGGGCGATTTCCCGCGCCAGCTCCAGATGCTGGACCTGGTCCTCGCCCACCGGCACCAGGTCCGCGCGATAGAGGAGGATGTCGGCCGCCATGAGAATGGGGTAGTTGAGAATTCCGGCCGGAATGCTTTCGGCGCGCTGCGCCTTATCTTTGAACTGCGTCATCCGCTCGAGCTCGCCCAGCGGCGCGACGGCGTTGAGCAGCCACATCAGCTCCACATGCTCGGCGACGTGCGACTGGACGAACAACGTCGCGCGCTCAGGGTCGATACCGGCCGCGAGCAGCCCCACCGCCATCTCACGGGTGCGCCGCGCCAGAGTCGTCGGATCGTACTTGGCCGTGATCGCGTGGAGATCGACGATCGCGAACAGGCAGTCATAGGAGAGCTGGAGCCGGGTCCAGTTCTGAACAGCGCCGAGGTAGTTGCCGATGTGGAGCTCACCGGACGGTTGGATTCCCGAAAAGATGCGCGGCATCACCCAAGGTACCCACCCGGAGCGAGCGCAGCAAGATGCTGTCGTCATTGGACTTACTCGATCGGGCGAGGTCCGCAGCGGCGCGGGCTGCCGAGTTCCTTCGGCAGGTCGAGCGACCCACCGATCCGGCTGCCTGGGTCGTCAAGGGCAGCCGGGACTTCGTCACCGAGGTGGACCGGAGGGCCGAGCGGCTGATCTCCGAGGTCCTGCTCGCCGGGGACCCGCGCGCCCGGATCGTGGGGGAGGAGCTGAGCCCCGACCTCAAGACCGATGGGCTGGTCTGGGTGGTCGATCCGCTGGACGGCACGACCAACTTCCTGCACAACTATCCCGCGTTCGCGGTGTCGATCGCCGCGGCGGTCGACGGCGTGCTGCAAGCCGGGGTGGTCCACCACGTCCCGCACAACGAAGTATTCTGGGCCACGCGCGGCGGTGGTGCGTGGTGCGGCGACCGGCGGCTTCGGGTCTCACCGATCGAATCGCCCGGGCACGCTCTCATCGGCACCGGCTTTCCGTTCAAGGACCTCGCCGAGCTCGAGAGCTATCAGCGCGAATTCGCCCGCGTCGCCGCCCGCACGAGCGGGATTCGCCGGGCGGGCTCCGCCGCGATCGACCTGGCGGACGTCGCGGCGGGCCGGTTCGAGGGCTTCTGGGAACAGCGTCTCTCCGCATGGGACGTCGCGGCGGGCGTGCTGCTCATCCGCGAGGCCGGCGGGGTCGCGACGGACTACGAGGGGCACGACCTGGCCATCGCGCACGGACCGGTTGTGGCCGGCAATCCGGCCATCCATCGCTGGCTGCTGGAGACGCTGCGTGACGGGACCTGACGACTCGGTCGCGGCCTGGAGCGACGCGCTGGCGGGGCCGAGTGCCGCTCCCGCGGGCGGGTCCGCCGCCGCGATCGGGGCCGCCCTCGCCGGCGCGCTGGTCGAGATGGTGGCCGGCCTGACGACGGCCAGGGACAGCTATGCCGCCATCCGCACCGAAACTGTAGCGGCCAAGGAGCGCGCGGGGACGCTCCGGACCAGACTCCTCGCCCTCGCCGCCGAGGACGCCGCGGCCTTCAGTGACGTGATGGAGGCGCTGGCTTTGCCGCGCGACACCGAGGCGGAAATCGCCCGCCGGAACGCCGCGCGCGCCGAGGCCCTCAAGGGCGCCGCCGGCGTGCAGTACGAGCTGCTGCTCTTGTCCGGCGAAGTGGCCGACCTGGGCGAGGGCCTCGTGGTCCGCGGGCTCCGGAGCGCTGTCGGCGACGCGGCGTCCGCGGTCTTCCTTGCGGCGGCTGCCTGTCGCAGCGCCTACTGGGCGATTCGCAGCAACCTCAGACGGCTCTACGACGACCCGGAGGCCGAGCGCATGATGGCCGGTGCGCTGGAGCGGTTGGCGGAAGTGGCGGTGGTGGAGAAACGCGTGGTGGTGGAGCTGACCGAGCGGCTGTAGGTCGCGCGGCTCGGCCCACCCGCTCAGGCGACCGCCAGGATCCGGTCAGGCGGCCGTCAGGATCCGCGGTCCGTCGGCCGTGATGGCGACGGTGTGCTCGAAATGGGCCGACAGGCTGCCGTCGATCGTCACGACGGTCCATTTGTCCGGCAGGGTGCGGGTGGTCGGGTCACCGACCGTGATCATGGGCTCGATAGCGAGGGTCATTCCCTCGAGCAGACGCGCGCCACGGCGTGGCACGCCGTAGTTGGGTACCTGGGGCTCCTCGTGAAACCGGGTGCCGATCCCGTGCCCGACCAGCTCCCGCACGATACCGTACCCCGCCCCCTCGGCCACCTGCTGGACGGCGTGACCGATGTCCCCCACGTGGTTCCCGACGCGCGCCGCCTCGATCCCGGCGGCGAGACATTCCTGCGTCACCCGCAACAGGCGCTTCGCCTCGGGGGCGACCTTGCCGACCGGGAACGTCGCCGCGGAGTCCGCGTGGAGTCCCTCGAGCTGCACCCCCACGTCCACGCTCAGGATGCTGCCTTCGGCGAGCACGCGCTTGGCCGACGGGATTCCGTGCACAATTTCCTGGTTCACGGAGGTGCAGAGCGTCTTGGGAAAGCCGTACAGGCCCTTGAAGGAAGGCGTCGCTCCGGGGTGGCTGCGGATGAATGCCTCGGCCTCCGCGTCGAGGTCCTCGGTCGTGACGCCGGGGCGTACCCGCGTGGCCATCAGGGCAAGCACGCCGGCGACGATGTGCCCGGCCCGCCCCATGGTTTCGATCTCGCGCGGGGACTTGAGCGTGATCATCCGCCGTCG
>DATBQV010000079.1:0-4934 GCA_036560625.1 Gemmatimonadales bacterium | reverse complement strand
TCGCCGCCACAAAGTGACGGCAATGCTCCTCGACGTGAACATGCCGGGGATGAACGGCATCGAGCTGGTCCCCAAGATCATGGAGCTGGAGCCGCACATCGCGCTGCTCATGCTCACCGCGGTCAACGATGCCACCAGCGCCGCCCTGTGCATGCAGCGGGGCGCCATGGACTACCTCACCAAGCCGATCGACATCGCGCATCTCAGCCGGGCCATCCAGCGGGCGCTCCAGCAGCGCAAAGCCCGGCTGGAGAGCCAGCAGCTCGACAAGTGGCTCAAGGAAGAGGTGGCCGTCCGCACCGCCGAGGTTCAGTTCGAGCGGCAGAACCTGGAGCGCATCTCGCTCGCGACGCTCGAGGCCCTGGTGAACGCGCTCGAGGCGAAGGACGCCTACCTTCGCGGTCACTCCGCCCGGGTCGCCGACATGTCCGCCATGGTGGCCGCCGAGATGAGCCGCAGCGACGAAGAGGTCGAGCTGGTCCGGACCGGCGGGCGGCTGCACGACATCGGGAAAATCGGCATCCGCGAAGACGTGCTGGGGAAGCAGGGACCGCTCACCGACGGTGAATACGAGCACGTGAAGCAGCACGTCGTCGTCGGCTCCCAGATCCTCTCGCCCCTCGTCCACCTTGCGCAGGTGATTTCGTTCGTCCGGAGCCACCACGAGCGCTGGGATGGGAAGGGGTACCCCGACCGCCTGGCCGGTGAGGCGATCCCTCTCGGCGCCCGCATCATCGGCGCTGTGGAGATCTACGACGCCCTCACGACATCCCGCCCGTACCAGGAAAAGATGGACCCCAACGTCGCCGTCAAGCGGATGCAGGATCTCGTCGGCACGGTGCTTGACCCCGACGTGTACACCGCGCTCGCCGCGGTGGTGAACCGCCGCGGCGCCCTCGTCTTTCTCGACGACCAGAGGACGTGACCGGAGGAGCGGCGGCGGGGAGCCCCGAGCGGGCCGGGGTTCGGATCCTGCTCGTCGATGACGACCCATCCATGGCCCGCCTGGTCCAGCAGATCCTCCGGGCCCACGGATTTTCGGCGGCGACCCACGTCGGCACCGGACAGGCCGCGCTTGCCGCGGCCGGCGGCGCCGACATCGTCCTACTCGATCATCAGCTTCCCGACGTGAGCGGCCTCGAGGTGCTCGAAGCCCTCCGCGCCCGCGCCCAGCCGCCCTCCGTTATTCTCGTCACCGCGCACGGCAACGAGTCGCTCGCGGCCAAGGCCCTGCGTCAGGGCGCCGACGACTATCTGGCGAAGGACCCGGCCTTCGCCGACCTGCTGCCCCAGGTGCTCGAGCGGGTCCGTCGCAACCGCGCCCTCCGCGATGCGCTCGCCGCGGCGGAGCGCGACCGGCTCCGGGCGGAGCGGCTCGCCGCCGTCGCGGAGCTGACGGTGACGCTGCACCACGAGATCAACAACCCGTTGATGGTGGCGTCGGCCGAAGTCGAGCTCATGCTGCGGGGCACGCCCGATCCCCGGACGGGAGAGGCGCTCGCCGCGGTCAAGACGTCGCTCGACCGCATCCGCGACATCCTCCGGCGCATCCGCGACCTTCGCGATGCCCCCTCGACCGAGTACCTGACCGGCGTCCGTATGCTGGACCTGAGCGCAGGCGGTGCCGTGCGTGACGTAGACCGCGGCACCGCCGTGCTCGCGCTGCCCGAGGATCTGGCGCGCGTCGCCACGCTGCTGCTTCGCACCGCCGGTTTCACCGTGGTCCGCGCCGCCACCGCGGAGGAGCTCGACCAGGCCGTCCGCGGGCCCGATGTCTCGGTGGTGCTGGTGCCGGCGGGCGCCGCCGCCTCGGCTGCCGACCCGCTTGCGGGGTTCCGCCCCGCCTCCGAGCGCCGCTACCGGCTCCTGGCGCTCGCGGCCGGGGAGGCCGGTGCCGGGGCGGCGCAGGACAGCGATCACGTCATGATGCTGCCGTTCGATCCGGGGACGTTCGTGGCGGAGATACTGGCCGTGCTGGAGGGACGCTGAGGCGGCTATTGCTGCGCCACCGGGACCTGCTTCGCGGCCTGGTAGGCCATCCCCTTGAGCCGGATGATCCGTTGCGCGACCGGGGGGTGTGACGCAAAGAGATCGCCGAGAAAGCCCTCCTTCTCTGCGAAGCTGTTCCCGAGCGGGTCCACGATGCAGAGGTGAGCCGCGCCTTGGGTGAGCGCCTTGGTAGGAGCGGACGCTTGCGTCAGCTTCTCGAGCGCGGAGGCGAGCGCGCCGGGGTTACGGGTGAGCTGAGCCCCGGTCGCGTCGGCCAGATACTCGCGCTTCCGGCTGACCGCCATCGCGAGAAACCGTGACACGATCGGCGCCACCACCAGCGTGAGGATCCAGAGCACCAGCACGAGCAGGCCGAGCGGGTTGCCGCCCCGGCCCCCTTCCCCCTCCTTGTTCGCCGCGCTGCCCAGCGTCCGGCCGCCGCCCCTCGAGATCCGCCCCAGACCGTCCGACATCAACGCGATCGCTCCGACCATGGCCGCGAGCAGGGTCATCAGGCGGGTATCGAGATTCTGGATGTGGGCCATCTCGTGCGCGACCACGCCCTGCAGCTCTTCCCGGTTGAGCGTCTTGAGCAGGCCTTCCGTAACCGCCAGACTGGCCGTTCCGGGGTCCCGGCCCGTGGCGAAAGCGTTGGGATCCTCATCGGGAACGATCCACACCCTCGGCTTCGGGAGACCCGCGGCGATCGCCATTTCCTCGACGACGTTGACGAGCTGCTTCTGCTCCAGCGTGGCCGGCTCGATGACTTCCCAGGCGCCGGTCGCCCACAGGATGCGGTCCGCGCCATACCGCCACGAATACCAGCAGATGCCGGAGGCGACGAGCGTCGTGACGATACCGATGACCGGCACGACGTGGTGGTAGGAGCCGGGCGGTCCCTTCGTCAGCAGCGCCAGTGCGACGTCGCCGCCGAAGCCCACCCAGCCGAAGAACAGTATGAAGCCGGCGACCAGCCAGGCCGAGCGTCTCCGATTGGATTCCTGCTGCGCGAAGAGGTCGGTGTCGCTCACGCCGCCGGCGGTTTTGGACGGGAGAGATCCACCGTCGGGACGGCCCGCTCGGCCGCATCGGTGATCTCCCACAGCTCGGCCGGCGAGGCCTTGGCGGCGCCCGCCAGCAGATTCGTGGGGAACTGCATCTGCTTCGTGTTGTACGCGGTCGCCGTGTCGTTGTAGAGCTGCCGCGCGAAACCGATCTTGTTCTCCGTGCTCGTGAGCTCTTCTTGCAACTGGAGCACGTTCTGGTTGGACTTGAGGTCGGGATAGTTCTCGGTCAGCGCGAACAACCGCCCGAGCGCCTGACTGAGCTCACCCTCGGCCTGCGCCGTCGCCTGCACGCCGGTCGCCGAGACCGCCTTGTTCCGGGCGGAGATCACGGCTTCCAGCGTGGACCGTTCGAAGTCCATCGCGCCCTTGACCGTGTTCACCAGGTTCGGGATGAGGTCGTGCCGGCGCTTGAGCTGCACGTCGATCTGCTTCCAGGCGTTCGCCACCCGGTTCTTGAGCGCGATGAGCGAGTTGTAAGCCCCGATCCCCCAGAGCGCGATCACCACGACGACGGCGAGCAACACGATCAAACCCATGGGGACGTCCTCCGGCAGTGGGGAGTGACGAGGTAAGCGGCGGGCGGTCCGGCTCCGAGGCGGGGCGTCAGGTCAATCCGGGCTAAGCAGTCCTTCGAGCGAGGTCCGGAGTCCGGCGATCAGCGCCGCCGCGGCGTCGGGCCGCCGGAGCGCGGGGTGTCGCTCGTCCACCAGCAGCTCTACCCCGGGCACGACCGGAATCCGGCGACAGCTCGACGGCTCGGTGCTCCCGGCGGCCGGCGGCGGCGCGAGCCACGCATCGAGGGCCCGTCCCACTCGGCCGCGGCCTGCTCCGCGGCCACGCTCGAGCTCGAGCGCGGTGGGTGGCGGGAGGCGGGTTCCCAACGCGGCGGCGGTACGCCGCTCGATGGCGTCCCCGGTCAGACCCGTCATCTCGCGCACGATCGCGTCCAGCGTGGCCCCTTCCATCTGGCGCAGCTTGACCGCGAGCACCTGGAGGAGATGCCGGTAGCCGTAGGTCGCCGCCGTGCCGCGTCCCTCGGGCGCGCTCACGAGACCGCGGGCGACGTAAAACCGGATCGTCCGCTCCGTCGGGCGTGACCGCGCGACCGCGCTGACCGGCACGATGCCGGAGACGCTCAGGATGCCGCCCGCGAGGGCGGTCAGGTCCCGCAGCCCCCACGGCGCAAGTGGGCGGTACTCTCGGAGCGTGGCGAGGGGATCGAGCGCGGGGCCGGCAGGAGGGGGCGAGAGCGCTACGGTCATGCGCCGCCGTTTTGCTTCCTGATGCCGGGGGAGACGATCTGGGCCAGCAGGTTCGAGAGGCTCTGCAGGGTGAACGGCTTTGCCAGCACCGGACAGGCGAGCAGCTCGGGAGGCCAGCCCTCCTGAATCGACCAGGGATCCCCCGACATGAGAATGACGCGGTCGCGGAGGTACGGCCATTGGCGCACGAGCGCGAGGTAGAAAGCGTCGCCCATGGTGTGCTTGAGCCTGAGGTCCAGCAGGATCGCGTCGAACGGCGCTTCGGCGAGAAGGATGTACGCGGACTGCGGATCCGCCGCACTCGCGACCTCATAGCCGAACGACCGCAGCGCCCGCTCCAGGGCCTGCCGAAGCGCCGGTTCGTCGTCGACGACCAGCACTCGCCCGGTCATGACGCCACCTGGCTCGGCTGGTGGAGGTAGCGATCGGCGATGAGCCGCATGGCCTCGTCGGATGACAGCGAGAGACGCACCTCTCCGGCGGTGAGGCCGAAGACCTCGCGGAAATGCATCTGGAGCGTCTTCGCGCGGGCGTACCCGAGCTTGAGCGCCACGTCCTCGACCGTGTATCCCGGGTCGAGCAGCAGACGATGGGCGTAGAGCACGCGGGCGAGCAG
>DATBQV010000078.1:0-2356 GCA_036560625.1 Gemmatimonadales bacterium | reverse complement strand
CAGGGATCGGGCGATGCTCGCCCTGAAAAATCAGGATGCCATGCACGTGGTCCGGCATGACGATCCATTCATCCAGAACCACCTGTGGATACGTCCGGGGAATCGCCAACCATTCCTCGGCGACGATCACGCCAAACGGCGAGAGCGCCACATCGGCCTCCACGACCTCGCCCAGGCAACACACGCGCCCTTTGACACAGATCGTCACCGCATAAACGCCCGGCCAGCGATAGTCCCAGCCCCGCAACCGTGCCGACGGAACGATAGGCCAATGCGGGTTGTCCCGTAGGCAGGGCGATTCGTGGCAGATGGACCCGCGGTGGGGAGAGACGCCCCGACGGCGGTGAACCGGCAGGTTAGTGGTCACGGACTGGGGAGACGCCCCGACGGCGGTGGACTCGGCAGGTCGGTGATCACGGACTGGGGCGTCTCGACCCCGACTCCACGCCACCCGCCGTGCACGTGCGTGGGGCGCAGGACGTGCGGCTCGGCACAGCCATAGATATGAGAAAGGAGATTCCGATGCCTTCATCCGACAGATCATTGCCCTTCCTCCGTTGGACCGCGGCGGGCCTCTTCGCCGCCGCTCTCTTCATCCCCCTCCCGAGCCGGGCCGCGGGGACGATCGACATCGCCGCCGCGCGGGCCCTGCCGCTGGGGACCGTCGTCACCGTCGAGGGATCGGTCACCGTCCCCTCGGGCGATTTCTCCTCGAGCACCTTCGACGAGGGGTTCGCCATCCAGGACGAGACCGCCGGCATCTTCGTCAGCATCGCCGCGGACCTCGGCCTCGCGGTGCGCCAGGAGGTGCGCGTCACCGGCCCGCTGGCGGACAACGGGCACGGCGTCCTCACGGTGGTGACCGGCGCCGCGGACGTCGAGGTCCTCGGCCGGGGTCGCCGGGTGAAGCCCCTCCGGGTGTCGACCGCGAGCGTCAGCGAGGCGACCGAGAGTCTGCTCATCCGGGTCGCGGGAACCATCACCGGGCCGATCGTGCCCGATCCTCCCTTCGGCACCATCCTGACCCTCGACGACGGCTCCGGCCCCATCCGGATCTTCGTCTGCGAGAGCACCGGCATCGACCTCTCGAGCCTCGCGCCCGGCGAGCGGCTGGAGGTGACGGGATTGGGTTACCAGTTCGGCGACTACGAGGTCGATCCCCGGTTCCAGAAGGACATCCGCCGGCGCGAGGACTGACGCGGCGATGCTCCCGGCTCCTCCCTAGAGACGAGGCCCGCATCCTCTCTAGGGAGGAGGCGGCCTCATCGCTCGCGACGATGGATCGGGCGAGATCAGGCGGCTAGGATCGGGTTTGCAACGACGCAATCCCTAAAGGAGATCAGCCATGCGATCCAAGCCCATCTCGACCCTGCTCTTCGCCCTCCTGCTCGTCGGCTCCTCGGCGGCCCTGCTCGCCGACGGCGGCTTCCCGAAAGACTGCGCCGGGACCTACCTGAACCAGGAGGGCAGCGGCGCCCAGAGCATCTGGACCCTGGGAGCCGACGGCTCGTTCCTCGGCGAGAGCTCGACCCAGGAGGTCTTCAACTTCAGCGGCCAGCAGGGGACGTGGGAGAGCGACGGCTCCGCGGGCGCCAAGGGCGTCTTCCTGGACTTCTCGTTCGACGCCGGCGGCGCGCTCCTCAACATCGGCCGCGTGGACGTCGTCCTTCACCGGGTGGGCCACGACTGCGCGAAGATCGCGGGCTCGTTCTCGCTGCGCTTCTTCACGGCCGGCGAGGACCCGCTCGATCCCGCGAGCGACACCGGGACGCCCATCACCGATACCTTCACGGGCCGCCGGCTGACCGTGGCCCACTAACGAGGACGTGGAGAGAGACGCCCCGACGGCGGTGGACCCGGCAGGTCGGTGGTTGCGGACTGGGGCGTCTCTACCCCTCCAGCTCCATGCCGACGGCGGTAGGCGAACAGGTCGGCGCAGGTTGTCATTCAGACAGGGCGATTCATGGTAATCGGATCAGCCATCGTAGAGACGCCCCAGTCCGTGACCACTGACTTACCGAGTCCACTGCCGTCGGGGCGTCTCCACGCTTGACCCAACCCCGAGGATCCTTCGTAAGGAGCGTTGCTAGGCCGCCCGCCGGCCCGCCTCCCACCTACCGTTTCTTCGCCGGCAAGGGCGGGGTGGGGAAGACCACCTGCGCCGCCGCCGCGGCGCTCGTCGCCGCCGAGGCCGCCGAAGCGGGCCGCTGCGTCCTCGTCGTCTCGACCGATCCCGCCCACTCCCTGGGCGACGCCCTCGGCCGCCGCCTCGGCCCCGAGCCGGTCGAGCTGCCGATCGAGCGCGGCGCCCTCTGGGCCGCGGAGATCGCCGCCGAGCGCGCGCTCGAGCGCTGGC
>DATBQV010000077.1:0-4647 GCA_036560625.1 Gemmatimonadales bacterium | reverse complement strand
GCCGTACGGCGGCACGCTGGTGGACCTGCGCGCGCCGGACCATGCGCTCGCCGAGCTGCGGGCGCACGCAGGCACGCTCCCCTCCATTCAGCTTTCCGACCGCGCGGTGTGCGACCTGGAGCTGCTCGCCGTCGGCGCGTTCTCGCCACTCGATCGCTTCGTGGGCCGGGAGGATTTCGCCGGGATCGTCGAGGAGCTGCGGCTCGCGAGCGGCGCGCTGTTCCCGATTCCCGTGACGCTCCCCGTAGAGCCGGGGCCGGCCGTGGCGCTCGACCGCGAAGTCGCCCTCCGCGACCGCAAGAACAACCTGCTCGCCACGCTGCTCATCGAAGAGATCTATCCCTGGGATCGCGATGCGTTCGCCCGCGGCGTGCTCGGCACGACCGACGCGAAGCACCCGCTGGTGGCGGAGAGCCGCTGCTGGGGCGCGCTCAACCTGAGCGGCCGGCTCACCGTGCTTCGGCTTCCGCCGCACCACGACTTCCAAGGCCTCCGGCTCACGCCGGTGGAGACCCGTGAGCGGCTTGCGACGTTCGGCCGACCCGAGGTCGTGGCCTTCCAGACGCGGAACCCGCTCCATCGGGTGCACGAGGAGCTGACCAAGCGCGCGATCCAGCAGGTAGACGGCGTCCTGCTGCTCCACCCGAGCGTGGGGATGACCAAACCGGGCGACGTGGACCACTACACGCGCGTGCGCACCTATCAGGCGCTGGCGCGGCACCACTATGAGCCGGACCGGATTCTGCTCTCGCTCCTCCCGCTCGCGATGCGGATGGCCGGGCCACGGGAGGCGGTATGGCACGCCCTCATCCGGCGCAACTACGGCGCGAGCCACTTCATCGTCGGACGGGACCATGCGGGCCCGGGCAACGACTCCGCCGGCAAGCCGTTCTACGGGCCGTACGACGCGCAGCAGCTGGTGGAGCAGCACGCCGAGGAGCTGGAGGTCGGGATGATCCCGTTCCACGAGCTGACCTACTTGCCCGACCACGATCGCTACGAGGAGACCTCCAAGGTCCCGGCCGGCGTCAGGACGGCGACGATCTCCGGCACGCAAGTGCGCGACGATTACCTCAACGCCGGGCGCGAGCTGCCCGGCTGGTTCACTCGACCCCAGGTTGCCCGCATTCTGGGGCAGGCCTACCCGCCCAAGCTGCAGCAGGGCGCCTGCGTCTGGTTCACCGGTCTGAGTGGCGCCGGGAAGTCGACGACGGCCGACGTTCTGACCGCGCTTCTGCTCGAGCGCGGGCGTCCGGTGACGGTGCTCGACGGCGACGTCGTCCGCACGCTCCTCTCCAAGGGACTCGGCTTCAACCGGGAGGACCGGGATCTCAACATCCGGCGGATCGCGTTCGTGGCGTCCGAGATCGTGAAGCACGGCGGGCTGGTCATCGTCGCCGCGGTCAGTCCCTACCGGGCCACGCGCGACGAGGCCCGGGCGCTCGTGGGTGGTGACAAGTTCGTCGAGGTGTTCGTCGATACTCCGCTCGAGGAGTGCGAGCGACGCGACGTGAAGGGGATCTACGCCCAGGCGCGCCGGGGCGAGATCCAGAACTTCACCGGGATCTCCGATCCGTACGAGCCGCCGGCCACACCCGAGGTCACGCTCTCCACCACCGACCGCTCGCCGGAGGAGAACGCGCGCGCCATTCTGGGCTGGCTCGTCGCGAAGGGCTTCGTGGGCGCGGACCCGGATGCGGACGGGGCGGACGACGTTGCCGCGGCGGACGGGGCGGGCGACCGGGAGGGAGCCGCAGCGTGAGCGCCGGTTACTACCCCGTGATGCTGGACCTGCGCGGCCGCCCGGCGGTAGTCGTCGGCGGCGGCACTGTGGCGGAGACCAAGGTCGGTCCGCTGGTGGACGCCGGCGCCCGGGTCACGGTCGTCGCGCCGGCGCTCACGCCGGGGCTCGCGCTCCGGGTGCGGGAGGCGGGGCTCACGCACCTGTCGCGGGAGTATGCGGCCGGTGATCTCGCGGGCGCACATCTCGTCATCGCGGCCACCGACGACCCCGAGGTGAACCACGCGGTGCATGCCGAGGCCGAGGCGCGGGGCGTGCTGGTCAACGTGGTGGACGATCCGCCGTACTGCGGGTTCATCCTGCCGTCCATTCTCCGCCGCGGCGATCTCGTGGTGGCGGTGTCCACGTCGGGCAACGCGCCGGCCCTGGCCGTGCGCATCCGGGAGCGGATCGAGCGCGAGCTGGGGAGCGAGTACGCGCGCTTCCTCGAGATCGCGGGCACGCTCCGGAAGCCGCTGGCCCAGAAGTATCCCGACTTCCTGGTGCGGAAGCGGCTCTGGTACCGGCTGGTGGATTCGGACGTGCTGGTCTTGCTTCGGGCCGGGGACGAGGCGCGGGCGCTGGAGCGGATCTTCGAGATCATGGGAGTTTCGGGCGAGAATTCTGTGGGTCTCGGTGACTCCGTGCCTCTGTGGTTTGCAGTTCCGGCTGGAAGGGTGTACCTGGTCGGCGCCGGCCCGGGCGACCCGAAGCTGATCACCGCGCGCGGCCTCGAGGTGTTGCGGCGGGCGGACGTGGTGGTCTACGACCGGCTGGTGAGCCACGCGCTCCTCGACGAGGCCCCGCCCGAGGCGGAGCTGGTCTATGCCGGCAAGGCGCCCGGCGGGCACTGCATGCAGCAGGAAGGCATCAACGCGCTGCTGGTCCAGGAGGCGCGGGCGGGGAAGACCGTCGTGCGCCTCAAGGGTGGCGATCCGTTCGTGTTCGGTCGCGGCGCCGAGGAGGCCCTCGCCTGCGCGGAGGCCGGAGTGCCGTGGGAGGTGGTGCCGGGCGTGTCGAGCGTCGTGGGCGTGACCGCGCGCGCGGGGATTCCGCTCACCACCCGTGGCTACGGCGGGAGCTTCGCCGTCGCAACCGCGCACCGGGCCGAGGACGGCACCGATCCGCTCGATTGGGAGGCGCTCGCTCGAATGGACACGCTGGTGGTGCTGATGGGCGTGGAGCGCCTGGGCGAGGTCGTGTCTCGGCTGCGCGAGCACGGCCGGGCGGTCGAGACGCCGATCGCGCTGGTCGAGAACGGCACGCTCCCGAACGAGCGCGTGGTCGAGGGCACACTGGCCGACATCGTCGAGCGCGCGTCCCGCGCGCGGGTCCGGCCCCCGGCGGTGATCGTGGTGGGGGGAGTGGTGCGACTGCGTGCGGTGCTCGCAGAGACCGCGGCCGCGGCGAGCCGGGAGGCCCGCAATGTCGCCTGAACGCGCGGCCGCCTCCGCGACTCGCGTGGACGCGCCCGCGATCCGCATCGAAGGCGTGAGCAAGCGGTTCGGCCGGTTCACCGCGCTCGACGATGTGACACTCGACATCCCTGGCGGCGAGCTGGTGGCCTTGCTCGGCCCCTCGGGCTCGGGCAAGACGACGCTGCTGCGCCTCATCGCCGGGCTCGAGGCCCCCGATGGCGGCCGTATTCTCTTCGGCGGCGAAGATGCCACGCCGAGACACGCGCGCGACCGGCAGGTCGGGTTCGTCTTCCAGCACTACGCGCTGTTCCGTCACATGACCGTGTTCGAGAATGTGGCGTTTGGGCTCCGCGTCCGTCCCCGACGACTCCGCCCCTCGAGCGCCGAGATCCGGTCCCGGGTCACCGAGCTGCTCGATCTGGTCCAGCTCGCCCCCCAAGCCGATCGCTACCCGCCACAGCTCTCCGGCGGCCAGCGCCAGCGGGTAGGACTCGCGCGCGCGCTCGCGGTGCGTCCCCAGGTGCTGTTGCTCGACGAGCCGTTCGGCGCACTCGATGCCCAGGTCCGGAAGGACCTGCGCCGCTGGCTCCGCCGCCTGCACAACGAAATCCGGATCACCAGCGTGTTCGTCACGCACGACCAGGACGAGGCCCTCGAGGTCGCCGACCGCGTTGTGGTCATGCATCGCGGGAAGATCGAGCAGATCGGCACCCCTGAGGAGGTCTACGATCGGCCCGCAACGCCGTTCGTATTCGGCTTCCTCGGCAGCGTGAACCTGTTCCACGGGCGGCTGGCCGACGGGCGGATGCGGCTGGGCTCGAGCGAGCACGAGGCGCCGGGCATGGCCGAGGTGGCCGACGGGCCCGCGCTGGCCTTTGTGCGGACGCACGAGGTCGAGATCGCCATCGCCCCGAACGGAAACACCTTCGAGGCGGTGGTGAGCCACGCGCGCGCGCTGGGGCCCTCGGTGCGGGTGGAGCTGGAGAGCCCCGAGCACGGCGGCCTGATCGAGGCCGAGCTGACGCGGGAACGATACGAAGAGCTGAAGCTGCGTCGAGGTGACCGCGTGTTCGTCCGCCCGCGGAGGCTCCGCGTCTTCGTGCCGGCCGAGGCGACGGCGGCGGCGCCGGATCCGGAGTGGGTCCTGTGAGCGGCCTCGGCGTGCGGGGGCGGATGGAGATGCGCTGTTGTTGTCGCGGCGAGGGAGAGGTGTGCACCTAGGCTCGGCGGTTTGAACTGGAGTGACCGGACGGTCGCTCGACCCAACGCCCCGCGCCGCACCAATGAGCCCGGGGCGATTTGCTGACCCGCTTTCAAGTGGCGTTCTAAGGAGAATCGCATCATGGCACGGTCACACAAGAAGCCGCACACCGCTCCCACGACGAATTCGGCGGGCACGGCTCCACGCGATGGTGGCGGTCCCGCGCCGGCAGGCCCCAGCCGGGTGAG
>DATBQV010000076.1:0-2037 GCA_036560625.1 Gemmatimonadales bacterium | reverse complement strand
CACCCGCCCGCGCACCCTGCCAGGCTCGAAGCCGCGCCTCCCTCGATCGCCTCCTCACGGCCGTCGAGCTGGTCATCGCCGAGCGCGGCGTCGCCGACCTCACCGTGCAGGGCGTGGCCCGCCGAGCCGGGCTCGCCGCCGGCACCCTCTACACCCGGTTCGACGGCAAGGACGCCCTCCTCCGCGCCTTCACGGTCGCCTTCTTCGCCCGCGCGCGCCGCGCCGCGGACCAGCTCTTCGACGACGCCCGCTGGCGCAACATGTCCTCCCGCGCGCTGGTCGGCGCCACCGTCCGCGTCGTGGTGAAGAGCTACCGGGCCAAGCGGTCCCTCCTGCGCGCGCTGTACCTCTACGTCCGCAGCCACCCGGACGCCGAGTTCCGCACCGAAGCCGCGGCCTTCAACAGCGAATTCGTGCGCCGCCTCACGGATCTCCTGCTCCGGCATCGCGCCGTCATGCGGCACCCCGCCCCGGAGCGCGGCGTTCTCCTCGGCCTGTTGCTGGTCGACGCGGCGGCGAAGGAGACGATCCTCTTCGGCGATGGCCGTCCCAGTGACCTGCTCGTGTCCGACGAAGAGCTGGCCGAAACGCTGACCGCCCTCTACTGCGACCTGCTTGGTATTCCGGAGGCGACGTCATGAGCGGGCGGGATCGAGTCGAGACGGGCACAGTCCGCGCCCGGGACGGACTCAGCCTGCACTATGAGGTGTACAGCGCGGGGGACACGGCGCTCCTGGTATCGTGGGGCATCTCGCCCGGCTCGACCGCCCGGACGCCTTTGGCGAGGCGGTCAGGAGCGTTCTCGACGCCCCAGGATGACCCTCAGGTTGCCCAGGGCCCGCCAGAGCCGTGTGCGGACCGCCGCTTCCCGAATGCCCAGGATCGCTGAGATCTCGTCGTAGTCCAGCCCGCTGCCATATCTGAGGCTCACCACCTCCCGGTCCCGATCGCTCAGGCGATCCACCGCCTCGAGCAAGCCCCTCACCTCCTCCTGGTGCAGAAGCCGCTCCTCGGGCGAAGGAGCGTCGGACACCAGGTCGCGGAGCGCTTCGATCGGGACCGCCGTGCGGTGCCGGGCACGGCGGCGGGCGTCTCGCAGCACGTTCTGCGCGATGCGGAACAGCCACGCCTTGGCGCTGCCCCGGCTCGGGTCGAAGGTTCCGGCCGCGCGCACGACGCGCAGGAAGGTCTCGGCGGCCAGCTCCTCCGCCTCGTCGGCGGAGGGGACATGGTAGCGGAGATAGCGGTAGATCCGGGTGCCGAACTCCGCGTACCATTGCTCGCAGACGTCGGCGACGGGTCGCGCAACCTGACCGGTGCCGGTCATGCGAACGCGCTCAGCCCCGTGATGGTTTGCCCGAGGATGAGCGAGTGCATGTCGTGCGTCCCCTCGTAGGTGTAGACCGACTCCAGGTTGGCCAGGTGTCGCATCGAGTGGTATTCGGCGAGGATGCCGTTCGCGCCGAGCAGGCGGCGCGCTTCCCGGGCGCAGTCGCAGGCCATGTCGACGTTGTTCCGCTTGGCGAGCGACACCTGCTCCGGGGTCATCGTCCCCGCATCCTTGAGCCGGCCGAGCTGAAGCGCCAGCAGTTGCGCCTTGGTGATCTCGGTCAGCATGTCCGCGAGCCGCACCTGCTGAATCTGCGTCTGGCCGATCGGCTTCCCGAACATGATGCGGGTCTTCGCGTACCGCACGGCCTCCTCGTAGCAGGCCATCGCGGCCCCGATCGCGCCCCACGCAATCCCGTAGCGCGCCTGGGTGAGGCACATAAGCGGGCTCTTGAGCCCGCCGGACTGCGGCAGGATGGCGTCTTTCGGCAGACGCACGTCCTCCAGATGCACCTCGCTCGTGTCCGAGGCACGGAGCGAGAGCTTGCCTTTCTGATCCTTGGCCGTGAACCCCTTCGTATCGGTCGGCACGATGAAGCCGCGAATCGACTTCTGGTCCGCGATGTCCCCCGTCTTGGCCCAGACGATCGCCACGGTGGCTTGCGACCCGTTGGTGATCCACATCTTGGTGCCGTTGAGGACCCAGCC
>DATBQV010000075.1:0-3974 GCA_036560625.1 Gemmatimonadales bacterium | reverse complement strand
CCACCGCAGGTCGACACCCGCCAGTCCCTGGAGCACGTTCAACGTCGCCGTCACGTTGTGCTTCGAGCGGTAGGGGAGCGCGAGCTGGGTGATCTGGTCCCTGCTGTCGAGAAAGAGATACGACGCCTCGAGGTCGAGCCGATTCCGCACCAGACTCGAGCGGACGCCGAGGTCGAGCCCGCGGACCCGCGCCCGGGTCACATTCTGAAATTGGGCAAATCCGCCCTGAAGCACGAAAGCAGGGCCGATGAGGTCGCGGTACTCGCTCCAGAACAGCGTCGCGTCGGCCCGGAGCCAGCGCAGCGGCTGAGTCGATGTGCCAAGCTCGCCGGTCCAGGCGTGCTCGCCATGGAGCGCCGGATTGGGCACGACGTGGAAGCCGAATTGCACCGTCGAGACGAACTGCTCGATGGCGCTGGCAGCGCGGTAGCCGCGTGCGATCGACGCCCGCGCGCTCAGCCGGTCCGATGCATGCCAGACGAGACCAAGCTTCGGATTGAGCGAAAACTCGGAATCCCCTTCGTTGGTGTCGTGGTAGTCGAGCCGGGCCCCGGCGGACCCCGTGAACCCACCCCCGAGCGCCACCTCGTCCTGGGCAAAGACCGCCCCGTCCCACAGCCAGGGGGTGCCGAGAAAGTTGGAGGTGACGCGCGTGCCGGCGCCGTCCACGCCGAGGGTGACCGCGTGCCGCGCACCCGCGGCGAGTGAGAGCAGCACGGTCGTGCCGCCGCGAGTGGCGTTGTGGTAGTCCTGGTTCTCGATGAAGTAGTTCTGATTGCTGTTGTGGTTGAGGTAGGGACTCACCCGCAGCAGGAGTGACGAGCGCGCGATCGGCGTCAGTGTGGCACCCGCCAGGAGAAACTGATAGACGCTCCGGTCGCCCAGAGAGCCCGGGGTAACCTCGAACGGCTCAGCCGCCGAGCGCCAGGCGAGAAAATCGCCCGCATCGTTGCGGGACCACATGACGTACGCGTCCCACGGATGCACGCTGCCGGGAGTGGACGCCGCCTTCGCCCGCAGGAACCAGCGCCCGTACTGGCCGTTCTGCTGAAAGCCGTCCGATGTCTCCCGGGCGACCGCGATTCGCGCGCCGACGTCGCCCAGCCGGCGGGAGTACTGCAGCTCCACGCCTTGCGTGTTGAGGGTCTGATCGGTGAACTGATAGCGGTCGGGGACCTGATAAATGCCGGCGTGTGCCCGGATCACCGCCTCCGGATGATCACTGATCGGGCTCGTGACCATGTTCACGACCCCACCCAGGGCATTGCTTCCGTACAACGCTGACGCCGCCCCCTTCACGACCTCGATCTGGTCAATGTCGAGCAGGGGAAACGCTTCCCAGATGATCTCCCCGCCGTCACCGCTGAGCGCCGGATGCCCATCCACGAGCGTCAGGACCCGGCTGCCGATGCCGCCCGCGGAGCCCGTGGATCCGTGGATGTCCATCTGCCCGGGCCCGTTGAAGCTCACGCCCGGCACGTAGGCGAGCGCTCCATCGACCGTGGTGACGTTACGGTGGACGATCTCGTCGTTCGACAGAACCGCCACGCTCGCGGGCGCGTCTTCCACCCGCTCGGGGCGCCGGCTCGCGGCCACCACAATGCCGGGGAGGCTGACCGCGGCGGCGTGCATCGTGACGATCACGTTCGCGGTGTCGGCCGCGGCCACAGTGATCTCGGGAAGCGTGTCGGAAGCGTAGCCAACGGCGGCAACGCGTAGCTGGTACCGCCCGGGCGCGACGCCGGCCAGCAGGAACCGGCCCCCGGCTCCGCTGGTCGTCGCGAGCGGCGTGCTGACGAGGAGGATGCGGGCGCCCTCGAGCCCCGTACCGGTCTTCCCGTCGCGGATCTGACCGGCGACGGCTCCGCTGGTGCTCTGTGCCGCGAGTGGTGGGCCGATCAGCGCCAGCGAGAGGACCGCCCAGCGCGACGCGCACCGGATAGCCAGCACGCCGCTCGGCCGCCCCAGCATTGCGCTACTGCTTCTGCCAGACCGAGATGCTGGTGGCGCCCTGGGCCGTGGCGTTCACGGTCAGGGTGTTGCCGCTCACACTGAAGGTGCCGGTCGCCTGCCCGGTGATCGTGGACGACTGGCTCCAGTTCGCGCCGTTGAGCGCGTACGTACCGTTGTCGTTGAGCGTGCCCTGCCCCTGGATGGTGAGCTGGAGCGTGTAGGTCGTGGCGGTCAGCGTGAACGTTCCCGTCGCCGTCGGTGGCGTGAGCGCTGGCTGGGGTGGGAACTGGATGGAGACGAGCGAATACGTTCCGCTCAGGTCGACGGTAGGACTGGTACTGCTGTTACTGCACCCGCTCGCGCTGAGCGCGACTGAGGCAACCGCTGCAAGACTCAACCAACCGCTGACGCGCATGCCGACCTCCCGGGAGGCCGAGTGAGAGGTGTGTGGCGTTGGGCAACCCGTGCTGGGGTCAACCTACGGCGCGCTCCGTGGCCGGTCAACATGCCCGCGGGAAGCATCCGCTTGTTGTCCTCGGGCTCAGGTGATCGGCACCATCCATCCGTGCCGATCCGCAGCCCGCCCGTACTGGATGTCGGTGAGCGCGCCGTAGAGCTTCTCGGCCACCGGACCGGGCTGCCCGTTGCCCACCGTGAGCGTCCCGTCGGGGAAGCCGAGGAGGCCTACCGGCGAGATGACCGCCGCGGTCCCCGTCCCGAACACTTCCGTCAGCTCACCCCGCCGGTGCGCGTGCTTGATCTCGTCGATCGACACGCGCCGCTCCTTCACCTTCATGCCCCAGTCGCGCAGCAGCACCAGCACGCTGTCGCGGGTCATGCCCGCCAGGAACGTGTCGTCCAGCGGAGGCGTGACGATCTCGTCGCCCAGGCGGACGAAGAGGTTCATCGTGCCGACCTCCTCGATCCACTGGTGCTCCAGCGCGTCGAGCCAGAGCACCTGGTCGAATCCCCGCTGCTTGGCCTCCTGCGCCGCCTCGAGACTCGCCGCGTAGTTGGCCGCCGCCTTGGCGGCACCGAGCCCGCCGGGCGCGGCGCGCACGTGCCGCATCTCCACCCAGATCTTCACCGCCTCGCGCTTCTCGCCGTAGTAGCCGGCCACCGGCGACAGCAGCACGAAGTAGGTGTACCGCTCCGCCGGCCGCACGCCGAGGAACGGCTCGCTGGCGAACATGGTGGGGCGGATATAGAGCGACGTGCCCTTGCCCGACGGCACCCAGTCCTGCTCCACCCGAATCAGCTCCACCATGGAGTCGTGCAGCCACTCCAGCTCGATCGGCGGCATGCAGACGCGCACCGCGCTCCGGTTGATCCGCCGGCAATGATCGTCCAGACGGAACGAGCGGATTTTCCCGTCCGCGCTACGGAAGGCCTTGAGCCCGTCGAAAATTGCCTGGGCGTAGTGCAGCACGGCCGAGGCCGGCTCGAGCCCGAGCGGTCCGTACGGAGCGATGCGGGCGTCGTGCCAGCCGTGCTCCGGGTCGTAGTCCATCACGAAGATGTGGTCGGTGAAGTGGCGACCGAAGCCGAGCGCCTCGGACGCGGGCTTGGGCTTGAGCGTCGCCGCCTTCTGGAACGCGATGTCGAGCGTCATGGTGGCCTGTCCGCCGGGAGTCTTCGTCATAGCAGGAAGTTACCCCGCCGGCGCCGGGGCGACAGCGGCAGCCGCCCCCGGGTTCGACCGGCACAGTTGGTCAATGGGTTCCGGCACCCGCGCTGTCCAGGGCGATGGCGCCGTCGCGCGCGGCGGTCATGACGGCCTGCGCGGTGGGCCAGACCCGCTCGATCCGATCGTACACCGCCAGCACGCCGATCATGTTCCGGTACCGGTTGAGCCAGGGGATGAACCCCCCGCCGCCCGGGCTGGAAACGAAGAGCGCCCGGCCGGTGGTCGAGTCCACCACGTCGCGCCAGCAGCCGAGGCCGTAGGTGCGGTCGGTGACGCCGCCGGGGCCGATGCGACGCGCCACCCCCATCGTCTGGTCCCGGGTCATCTGGTCGAG
>DATBQV010000074.1:0-27170 GCA_036560625.1 Gemmatimonadales bacterium | reverse complement strand
GCGATCTGAGCGAGGCCCTGGCCGACGGATCGCTCGCGGGGACAAAGGGCGTCGGCCCCGCGACGCTCCAGATCGTGACCGAGCTCGCCACGACCGGACGTGCCACCCTCCTCGAGGAGTTGCGCGAGCACGTGCCGCCGGGCCTCGTCGAGATGCTCGCCATTTCCGGGCTCGGCGTCGCCAAGATCCGCCAGATCCACGAGGCGCTCGACATCGACTCGCTGCCCGAGCTCGAGGCAGCGGCGCTCGACGGCCGCCTTGCCACGCTGCCCCGCTTCGGCCCCAAGACATCCGAGAACGTCCTTCGCGGTATCGCTTACCTGCGCCGTGCGACCGCGTTCCGTCTTTCGCATCACGCCGCGGAAGAGGCCGAGGGCATCAGGAAGGCGCTGGAAAAACTCCAGGGCGTGGTGCACGCCTTCGTGGCGGGCGACGTGCGCCGGCGGGCGGAGATCGTCAAGGACCTGGTGCTCGTCGTCGTGGCCGACGTCCCCCCGGCGGACGTGTTCGACCACCTCAGCCGCCTCCCGGGCGTGCACGAGTTCGCCGGGCAGGACGAGCGGCGGGTCACCCTGCGATGTACCGGCGGCGCCAGCGCCCAGATCGTGGTCACGACGGCGGTCAACCTCGGCGCGGTGCTGGTGCAGGCCACAGGCAGCGAGGCGCATCTCGAGTCGCTCTCGAGGTACGCGGCGCAGCAGGGCCACAATCTGAGCGGTGCGGCGTTGTGGCACGGCAGCGAGTTCGTTGCCACGCCGAGCGAGGGCCACCTCTATCGCGCCCTGGGGCTGGTCGATATCCCGCCTGAGCTTCGAGAGGGGCGAGGGGAGATCGAGGCCGCGGCGGCGGGGACGCTGCCGCGCCTGATCGAGCGCTCGGATCTACGGGGCTTCCTCCACTGCCATACCGTCTACTCCGATGGCACGAACACGGTCGAGGATCTGGCGCTGGCCTGTCACGCCGCCGGGTACTCCTACGTCGGCATCACCGATCACAGCCAGGCCGCGGCCTATGCCGGAGGCCTCAACGCGGACGATCTCGCGCGGCAGGCGGACGAGATCGACGAAGCGAATGCGCGTCTCACCGGCGTTCGCGTGCTCAAGGGGATCGAGGCCGACATCCTGGTCGACGGCCGCATCGACTACGACGAGGCCGTGCTCCGGCGGCTCGACTTCGTGATCGCCTCGATTCACAGCCGATTCAATCTCAACGCGCGGGAAATGACGGATCGGCTGAAGGTCGCGATGGACAACCCGTATCTCACCATCATCGGTCACCCGACCGGGAGACTGCTCCTGTCGCGAGAGCCCTACGGCGTGGATCTGGATCAGGTCTTCGAGAAGGCGGCCGCGACGGGCGTGGCGATGGAGATCAACGCCGATCCGCACCGCCTCGACCTGGACTGGCGGGTGCTGCGCGGCGCGCGCGACGCGGGCGTGACGATTTCGATCGGCGCGGACGCGCACAACGTGGCGGGGATCGGCAACGTGGACTACGGCGTCGGGATGGCGAGAAAGGGCTGGCTCGGCCCGGACAATATCCTGAACACTCGTCCGGTGGATCAGTTTCTGGCCTTCGCCGGGCGGCGGCGGCCGTGATCGCGAGCGCCAAGATCCGGGCGCCGGCCATCCTCGAGCGGCTGAAGGCGGCCTACCCGGAGGCGCGGACCGCGCTCGACCACCGGGACGCGTTCGAGCTGCTCGTCGCGACGATCCTCTCGGCCCAGACCACGGACGTCAGGGTCAACATGGTGACCCCGGTTCTGTTCGCCCGCTATCCGACTGCGGCGGCGCTTGCGCGCGCCCGCCCCGCCGCCGTCGAGGAGATCATCAAGTCCACCGGCTTCTTCAGGAACAAGGCTCGGAGCATCATCGGTATGGCTCAGGGCCTCGTCGCCGACTTCGACAGCCAGGTCCCCCGCACCATGGATCAGCTTCTGACGCTGCCGGGGGTGGGGCGGAAGACCGCAAACGTCGTTCTGGGAAACGCCTTCGGGATCAACGACGGGATCGTGGTGGATACGCACGTGACGCGGCTGAGCCGACTGCTGGGCCTTACCCGCCAGACCGATCCGGTGAAGATCGAGCGGGCGCTGATGAAGCTCTTTCCCCGCGACGACTGGGCGCTGCTCTCGCACCTGCTGATCTTCCACGGCCGCCAGGTGTGCATCGCCCGGCGGCCGCGGTGCGGGGAGTGCGTGGTGGCCGACCTCTGCCCGTCGGCAAGACTTGAGTGAACAGTAAACAGTAAACAGTGAACAGGGGGTGGGATGGGGCGGCCTGTTCACTTGTTCACTGTTCACCGTTCACCGTTTCACCGTCTCCTTCCCACGCAACGATGTAACCCGCCACCGCCGACGCCGCCACGGTATAGGGACTCGCGAGATACACGCTCCCCGGACCGGAGCGGCCGGGAAAGTTCCGGTTGATCGCGCTCACCGTAACGGTGGCCCGGTCGTAGCTCACGCCCGGCCCCGCGTTGATGCAGGCTCCGCAGGACGGCTCCAGCACCTCGGCCCCCACCGCACGGAACAACTCGACGTATCCGCGGCGCTCGGCGTAGCGCTTCACGTCCTGGCTCCCGAACTGCACGTAGCACCGGACGCCCGGCGCCACGCGGCGGCCGCGCGCGGCCGCCGCCGAGAACACGCGGGCATACATGTCCATGTCTTCGCGCTTTCCGGCGGTGCAGCTCCCGGCGTAGGCGATGTCGACGGGCACCCGGGCGCCCAGCTCATCGAGCGCGCGTCCATGGCCGGGATCACCCGGGAGCGCCACCATGGGACGCAGGCGGCCGGCGTCCACCTCCAGCACGGCGGCGTACGTGGCGTCGGGATCCGACCCGAGGTCCGCGATCAGCTCCACTGCATCGGCGCGCGGCATCCCGCGCTCGGTCTCGAGGAATCGGGCCACCACGGCGTCCGGCCGCACAATCCCGCTGAACGCGCCGACCTCGGCCACCATGTTGGTCAGCGTCGCGCGCTCGTCGAGGGACAAGGCCTCAACCGCTTCTCCCGCGTACTCGACGATGGTGCCGATGGCCCGGCCCTCGCGCACGAAGGGCTGGCGCAGGAGATGGAGCATCAGATCCTTCGCGGTCACGTTGGCTGGCAACCGGCCCCGGACTCGCACGAGGACGGACTCGGGCACGCGGAGCCGCGCATCCTGCGTGAGCCACGCGGCGCAGAGCGCCGTGGTGCCGATGCCGAACGCCACGCAGCCTATCGCTCCGCTGTGCGGGGTATGACTGTCGCTCCCCACAATGAGCTGGCCCGGCAGCGCGTAGCGTTCGAGCACCTTCGAATGACAAATGGCCTCCGCGCCGGCGCCCGGAAGCCCGCCCGGACCAGGCGGCAGCTCGTCGTAGAGTCTGAGCCCGTGTTCCCGCGCGAACTCTTCCTGGCGGCGCATAAGGTCCACTGCCAGGTCGAGCAACCCCTCGGCCTTCCGCTCATCCGGCATCGCCAGGGCGAGGAGCGTCAGATGATCTCGGAACAGCAGCACCGATCCCGGATCACGGATGCGGGCGCCCGGCAGCTCGCGCCACAGCTCGGCGGCCCTCGGCGTCACGTACTCGTGGCTGAACCGGAGGTCGGCGCGGACGAACCCCTCCTGCCCGGGGGAGACGGACGCGACGCCGGTCTCCGCGTCGGCCGCGTCCCCCACCCAATGCCGCGCGATAATCTTCTCGGCCAGCGTCATGGCGCGCCGAGCCGGGCGAGATTGCCGCGGCATTGACCGCGGCCGCCGGCCGGGCCGCGGGGACGGACCACGCGCCGGTGTACCAAGCCGGCCCGCGAGGCGTTCCCGGCTGTAGGGCAGGAGCCCGCCGGCCATCACGATGCCGCATCCCACGTCCCCTTCCCCGGCGGCAAAGCGCTCGATCGGTACGGCCTCGCCTCGGGCGAGGGGGCCCAGCAGCGAAAAATCCGTACTCGTGAGGATGCCGAGGTTCTGGCAGTTCTCGCGGTAAATCCGCTCGAAGCTCTCGGCCAACACCAGCCGGATGCCGGCGGCCCGTTCGGCGAACGGTGACGCCTCCCGGCTCGACCCCTTGCCCCTCCGGCGTCCGCTGACCGAGACGGAGAAGCCGCCTCGCCGCACGTCCCCCCGCCCTACCGGTGTTTCATCTCGACACGCAAGGCCGACGTAGGCAAACTCTCCCAGTCGCTCGTCCGCGTGATAGCAGGCCCAGGCCGGGGTGATCTCGTCGGTCGAGATGTCGTCCCGGAGGCGGTGGGCGGGAGACCACGGGAGGTCCTCCCCCGCGAGCTGGCGCCGCAGCAGGGCGGGGTCCTCGGTGAGGTAGAGAATTCGGCCGGAGAGTTGGACGAGGGTCATCGCGACTCAAGGTGGCGCGTCCAGGCCGGAGCGACAAGCAGAGGAGTGGAGCCGGACGGCCTCCCTCGCTACCATTCCCGCGTGCCAAGTCCCTCCCGCCTCGTGGCGCTCGCCCTGCTAGCACCCCTGACGTCAGCCAGCCCGCAGACTCCGTGGCGAATCGAGCCCCCATTCAGCTCCCGCGTGAGCGGCACGTTCGCCGACCCGCGGGTACGGGAGAGCTCGGGGGTTGCGGCAAGCCGGCGAGCGCCGGGCGTACTCTGGACGCACAACGACTCGGGCGACGGGCCCTACGTCTACGCGACCGACACCACCGGCGCCGCAAGGGGCACGTTCGCCGTCACCGGGGCCCGCAACGCGGACTGGGAGGACATCGCCCTCGGCCCCTGTGCCGGCGGGACCTGCCTGTATCTCGCGGACACGGGAGACAACCAGGAGCGCCGTCGATCCGTGGCGCTGTACCGCGTCCCGGAACCCGACGTTCCCGACAAGCATCCACTCCGCACGCGGCCAACGGCGCCGGCGCAGGGGCTGACCGTGCGCTATCCCGACGGGCCCCACGATGTCGAAGCGATGTGGGTCGCGCCGACTCAGGATGTCCATCTGGTCACGAAGGGGCGGGGCGGCCCTGTGCGTCACTATCGCGTGCCCGCGCAGGCCTGGGGATCCTCCGCCCCGGTTACCGCCGAGCTGATCGAAACGCTCCCGATCGCGGTGCGATCCGGGCGCGACCGAGTGACCGGAGCCGGGCTCTCGCCCGACGGACACGTGGTGGCTCTGCGCACTTATGCCGCGGTGTACTTTTTCCATGCCGCGAGCGGCGGGCGGCTGGATCTCCCCGCGGAGCCGGTTGCATGCGACGTGCGGCAGCTTGGTGTGCAGGGTGAAGGCGTGAGCTGGCTCGACGACTCCCGGCTCGTCCTCACGAGCGAACGCGGGACGCGCCCCGCCGGCACGATCGCGGTAGTCCGATGCGCCACTCCCCTGCCGGTGGCCGGCCGATGAGAGCCGGCGACCTCCTTCGCCCGCTCGGGGGCCTCGCGCTCGCGGCGGCAATGTCCGGGGCCGCGAGGCCGTTGTGCGCTCAGGCCGCGGCAACGTTCCCTCGCGTGAGCCCGCATGCCATCGAGTCCTACATCCGGTTTCTCGCGGACGACGCGCTCGAGGGACGGGGCACCGGCACGCGCGGCGAATGGGTGGCGGCCGAGTTCATCGCTGCGCAGTTCCGCCGCATGGGACTCGAGCCCGCCGGCGACAGCGGCACCTATTTCCAGGCGGTCGAGCTGCTTGGCCGAACTCCCTCACCGACCCTCTCGGTGGATGGAGCCCAGCTTCGCTACCCGCAGGACTACGTAGTGGCGCCGGTCACCGACGACACGCTCGCCCGGGTGGCGGGCGAGCTGGTCTTCGCGGGATACGGCATCGTGTCTCCCGCGCACGGATGGGACGACTACAAGGATGCCGACGTGCGCGGCAAGATCGTCGTCGTGCTCCCCGGCGATCCGGACTCCACCTTGTTCGACCGCCTCACCGGGCGTCCGTGGATCGCGGTGCGGGAGAAGGCGGACGTCGCCGCGCGGCGCGGTGCCCTGGCCCTCCTGGTGGTGCAGTCGGAGGGACGTGGCGGCGTTCCGTGGCAGGCCGTGCAGGCGTTCACGGCAGAGCGAATTTCCCTCGGCGCGCCGGCCACGGCGGTCGCGTTCTGGGGCTGGCTCTCCGACAGCTCGGCCGCGGCGATCGCCGCGCGCGGCGGGCACGATCTCACTCGGCTCAGAGAGACGGCCGGGCAGCGTGACTTCCGGCCGATCCCGCTCGGCGCGACGCTCGATGCCGAAATCCGCACCGCGGTGCGGCGGGTGCCGACCGCCAACGTGGTTGCGGCGCTCCCCGGCCGCGGACCCCGCGCGGGAGAAGCCATCGTCGTCGGCGCGCACTACGACCATCTTGGCATCGGTGAGCCGGTAAACGGCGACTCGATCTACAACGGCGCCTCGGACAACGCGTCCGGGGTCGCGGCGACCCTCGCGGCGGCCGACGCCATCACCTCCAGCGGCGCGCATCCCGCCCGGACCATGATCTTTGCCGCGTTCACCGCCGAGGAGCTTGGCCTCCAGGGATCGGAGTGGCTGGTGCGCCATCCTCCCCCGGGCCTGCGGTTCGTAGGCGCGTTCGCCATGGACGTGCTCAATCTCTACGGCAGGACTCGGGACCTCGGCACCGTGGGCGTCAAGCAATCGTCGCTGGGCGATCTGGCCCGGAAGGCGGCCTCCGCGGAGGGGATGACCATCAACGAAGACCCGGACGATCTGCACCGGGGCCGCTTCTTCCGATCCGACAACTACGCGTTCGCGCGCGAGAATCTCCCCGCGCTCCGGATCGTGAACGGCGTGAACTTCGTGGGCCGGCCCACCGACTGGGGCCGAGAGCAGCGGGAGAAGTTCTGGAACGAGCGCTACCACCGCCCCAACGACGAGCTGGCACCGTGGATGAGCATGGACGGCATCACCCAGCAGGCGCGGGTGCTCGCCCGCGCGGCGCTGGCCGCGGCCAACGCCCCCTCGGCGCCGGTCTGGACGCCCGGCTCCGACTTCCGCACTCCCGCTGCGGCGGCGCGCTGATGCGAGGCTTGCTCCTCCTGCTTGCCGCCGGCGGCGTGCCGGCGTCGATCGCCGCGCAACGGCCGGGAGATGGCGTCGCCCGGGCGGTGCGAGCCGACGTGGTCCGGGGTCACATGGAGTTCCTTGCGTCGGATGCGCTCGAGGGCCGCGGCACCGGGACGCGCGGGGGCGAGATCGCCGCGAAATACGTAGCGGCCCAGTTCGAGCGTCTCGGACTCGAGCCTGCAGGCGACAGCGGCACCTGGTTTCAACGCGTCCCGCTCACCGGCCGGCGGTTCACGTCGAGCCTCGGGGTGGCAGGCGGCCCGGCGCTCACCGTCGGCACCGACTTCGTGGCGTATCTCCCCGGCTCGGCGGACTCGGCGCAGGTGACGGCGGACGTCGCGTTCGTGGGTTACGGCATCGTGGCGCCCGAGGAGGGATGGGACGACTACCGGGGCGTGGACGTCACCGGGAAGATCGTTCTGATGATCGTCGGGACACCGGGCGACCAGGACACGACACTCTTCCGGCATCCGGCGCGACCCGACTACGGGTTCCGCCAGTACAAGGTGGAGGAGGCAGCCCGGCATGGAGCGGTGGGAGCGTTCGTTGTCTACCGCCAACCGTACCAGGCTTCGTGGCCGATGATCGCGGATGCCTGGCTGGGCGAGCAGCTCGTGCTCGGCGACCAGGGTGCAGGAGAGAGCGCCACTCGCGTGGCCGGCTGGATCAACGAGGCCGCGGCCAGGAGTCTGGTCACAAGCGCGGGCGAAGACCTGGACCGTCTCGCCGCCGCGGCAGCGCGCCCGGGTGCCCCCGCCGTACCGCTCAAGCTCACGCTCGCGGCGGCGGCGCAGGGGCGAACCCGGATCGTGCCTACCGTCAACGTGGTCGGCCGACTCCGGGGACGGACCCGCGCCGCGGAGGCGGTGCTGTTGGGTGCCCACTACGACCACCTCGGGATCGGCCGGGCCATCGCCGGCGACTCGATCTACAACGGAGCGCTCGACAACGCGTCGGGCACAGCCGGGATGCTGGCCATCGCGGAGGCGTTCGTCACCGCCGGCGCCCGGCCCGACCGCTCCGTGCTGTTCGTCGCGTTCGGGGCAGAAGAGGCCGGGCTTCTGGGCTCGGCCGCCTTCGTGGCCCGGCCGCCCCTGCCGCTGGCCCAGCTCTCCGCAATGCTGAATCTCGACGGTCTCAACGTGCTGGCGGACACGCGCGACATCTCCGCGCTCGGCGCGGACCTTTCCTCGCTGGGCGACGTGTTCCGCGCGGCCGCGACGGCGGAGGGCTACGCCATCACCGATCGGAACGGCCCGATCCTTCAGGAAGCGGTGCAGCAGGGGTTCTTCAGCCGCTCCGACCAGGCATCGTTCGCGCGGGCGGGCGTGCCGGTCGCCTTCCTGTTCTTCGGCGACCGCGTGGGCACGGGCCCGGTGGGCTCGGGCAAGGAACGGCTGGACGACTACCTCGAGCACCGCTACCACCAGCCGAACGACGATCTGCACCAGTCGCTCGACTACGAGGCGGCCGCGCACTACCTGCGGGTCTTCGCCCGCACACTGCTCGCGACGGCCAACGCGCCGCAGCCGGCGCTCTGGAACAAAGACTCGCCCTACCAGCGATCGCACTAGGCGATCGAATCTCGGCTCAGACCGGAGGAGTGCCTTGTCCCGTTTTCTTGCGTCCCTCGTCGCCCTGCTCTTGCCCGTCGGATCCCTCGTTTCGCCGCTCCCCGCGCAGCAGCCCGCAGGCACTCGCCTGGCGAACGCCATTTCGGCCGGCGTGATGCGGGCGCACCTCACGTTCCTCTCCGACGACGCGCTTGAAGGCCGGGCGCCGGGAACGCGCGGCGGCCTCATCGCCGGCAAGTACATCGCCGCGCAGTTCGAGCGCCTGGGCCTCGAGCCCGCCGGAGACAGCGGGACCTACTACCACGAGGTGCCGGTCATCGCGCTCACGCCAAATCCTCAGGTCACGATCGTCGGTGAGGGTGGCGAGACGCCGCTCACGTTCAAGCAGGACTACGTGCTCTGGTCAATGAAGGATGACTCGCTCGTGAGCGTTGCCAGCGACCTGGTCTTCGCCGGCTACGGCATCGTGGCGCCGGAGTATGGATGGGACGACTACAAGGGGCTCGACGTCAAGGGAAAGGTCGTAGTGGTCCTGGTGAACACGCCGGGGCTGCGGGATTCGACCCTCTTCAAAGGGAAGATTCTGACCTACTACGGGCGCTGGACCTACAAGATCGAGGAAGCCGAGCGACAGGGGGCGGCCGGCATCCTCATGGTGCATACCACGGAGAGCGCCACCTACGGGTGGGCCACGGTAGCGGGCTCCTGGACCGGCCCCCAGACGCGAGTCCTCCGCACGCCCGGCTCGCTCGTCGTCGCCGGATGGCTGACCGAGTCCGCGGCCGACCACCTCCTCCAGCCCGTCGGCGGGCTCGCGCATCTGACCGAGGCCGCCGGCCGGCCCGGCTTCAAGGGCATCCCCCTCAAAGCGCAGCTGGGCGCGACGGTTCGAAGCACAATCCGGCGCTCGAGTACGTACAACGTGATCGCCCGCTGGCCGGGTCGTGGCCCCAAGGCCGCGGAGGCGGTCATCATCGGCGCGCACTACGATCACCTGGGCATCAGCCTGCCCGTGAAGGGAGACTCCATCTATAACGGCGCGCTCGACAACGCTTCGGGAACGGCGGCGATGCTCACGGCGGCCGAGGCCTTCGTGCGGAGCGGCATTCACCCGCCCCGCTCGATCGTCTTCATCGCCTTCGCCGCGGAGGAATCCGGACTGCTCGGCTCGACCGCGTTCGCGGCCCGGCCGACGATCCCGCTCAAGAACATCGCGGGCGTGCTGAACATGGACGTGATGAACCTGTTCGGGAAAACTCGGGACATCGCCGCCCTCGGCCTGGAGCAGTCGTCCCTCGGCAAGGTGTTCACCGAAGCAGCCAGGCAGGAGGGCCTCCGGGTCACGATCAACCAG
Source organism: Gemmatimonadales bacterium (assembly GCA_036560625.1). Taxonomy (GTDB): domain Bacteria; phylum Gemmatimonadota; class Gemmatimonadetes; order Gemmatimonadales; family GWC2-71-9; genus DASQPE01. The sequence goes on along the minus strand of DATBQV010000074.1, from coordinate 17,239 downwards.
GACGCGCTCATCAAGGGCTCATTCTTCCGCTCGGATCACTTCCCGTTCGCGCGGGCGGGCGTGCCCGCCATCTCCCTCGAGAAGGGGTTGGATTTCGTCGGCCAGCCGGCCGGATGGGGACAGCAGCAGGAGGATGACTATACGGCCCACCGGTATCACCAACCGGGGGACGAGCTGCTCCCGTGGTACACCTACGACGGTGCGGTCCAGCAGGACCGCGTCATCGTCCGGACGGCCCTCGCCGTGGCGGAGGCGCCCGGTCAACCGGTCTGGAGCAAGGGCTCGGAGTTCGAAGCCGCGGGAAGGGATCGGCTCAAGTAGCGGTCGGGGAGGGTTTTGGGGGCCATTGGGCCAATAGCGAATCCTCATCGGCCCTAGTATCTTTGCGGCCGCTCAATTCTCGGTTACCCAGTGAGCCCCCGGAGCCTTCCTGGAACTGTCGTCGCAGCATCGCATTCCGCTCTCCTGGCTGCTTCAGTACGGCAGCGAGTCCATCCGGTACCGCACCTACCGGGACCTGGCTCCGGAGGGCTATGCCCCCCCGGAGGCGATCGAGGCCGCCCGGGCCGCAGTCCCGGATTCCAAGGCATCCCAGGCGGTAGTCAAGAAGCAGAAGGACACGGGCGTCTGGGGGAGCAACCTGCTCGCCTTCGCGCCGGCCGCGGCGCAGGGCATCAAGGACGTCGGGACCATCCCGCAGTACCGCCGTCTTCTACAACTCGCATGGCCCCGGGACGGGCGTCCCCTCAAGCTGGCGGACCGGGTTCTGTTCCGGCTGCTCACCCGCGACGAGAATCCGGCCCTGCTCTTCGAATACCAGAAGCTGGTCGCCGCGGAGCCGGCGGCGGAGCCTTGGATTCGCAACGTGATCCGCGAGGCCGCGTCCTGCGCGCTGGCCGAGGCCGGACACGTCGAAGACCCGCGCCTGCGGGGGTCGGGTCACCGGATCGCCAGTGCGGTCTCGCAGTTCCTTCGCAGCCCACTCGCGGAAAAGCCGTTCGTGAAGTCGGGGAAGAACATCGTGCTCCACCCCGAGGCACATCCACCCAGCTGGTATTCGGTCGCGATGCTGGGATCGATGCCCAACCTCCAACGAGAGCGGGCAGGCTTCACCGAGCGGCTGGGTCACTACCTCGCGCAGCCGGCGCCCAAGAAGGCGTTCGCCGTCCAACTGGGGAAGAAGCTCGTCCGGCCGGTGCACCTGCTGCTGGGAGACCCGATCGAAGCCGATTCCAAGGGGACGCCGAAGGACTTGCCGCTGGCGCTTCACTACGTCGAGATGCTGGCCCGAATCGGCGCCCTCCATACCGCGCCCGTCGCCACGAAGGTCCTCGCCCGGCTGCTCAAGGACTGCGATGAAACAGGCGTCTGGGCTCCCAAGGGCCTCAGATCGGCGCCGCGGCCGTTGAACAAGCTGACGTATCACGCCTACCCGCTGCACCTCGAGACGACTACCGCCGAGGATCGGCAAATGGACGTGACGTTCCGCCTCGCCCTCATCGCGAAACTGCTCGGCTGGTCGGTGGACTACGCGTAAACGCGCCTTGCCTTCGTCGGCGTAGTCCCCCAGACTACTGCCATGCCCCGCGTGGATCTCACCCCGTTCGGCTACACCCCCACCGAAAGCCTGGTCTACGAAGTCCTCCTCACCGAAGGTCCGGGCACCGGCTACGCCATCGCCCGGGCCGCGGGGCTCGCGCGTGCGAACGCGTATAGCGCGCTCGAGGGGCTGGTCGCGAAGGGGGCGGCGCGCTCGGACGGCGGCCGGCCGAGAAAGTACCGGCCGGAGGATACGACGGCGCTCATCGCGAGGATCGCCAACCACCACGGTCAGGCGCTGGACAAGCTGACCGCGGACCTCGAGGAGCTAGCCGTGCCGACCACCCCCACGGTGGTGGAGGTGGACTCGCCCCGCGCGGCTCTTCAGCTGATCTCGCACGACGTTGCCCGCGCGACCAGCTCCGTCTCCCTGCTTGCGCCACCGGAGGCGTACCCCCTGCTCGCGCCGGCGCTGCGGAGAACGGTCACGACCGGCGTCGCTTTGAATCTCCTGTCGACGGGGCCGGTCGAGCTGGATTTTGCTCCGGTGACACTCGTCGCCGGGGAGCACTCCTGGCCGGGCGCGCCCCTGGTTTGCATCGTGGACGACAGGAGCGCGGTGGTCGCGTATCGCCAGGGGAGCGAGGTACACGGGCACTGGAGCACGGCGCCGGCGCTCGTGGCGGCCGCACGCCTGGCCCTGTCCGGCTATAGCGGCCAGTCATGACCGACGACTCCGGCGACGACGATTTCCGTCGCGAGCTTCGGGCGGCGTACCTGACGGAGAGCCACGGGCACATTGTGGCCCTCCGCGCGGACATCGCCGAGCTTAGCAACGGCACGCCCGGCGCCGCCGCCACGTTGCGCGGTCGCCTGCACCAGTTGGCGGGCTCGGGGGGATCGTACGGCTTTCCGGCGATCAGCGCGATCGCCCGGGAGGCGGAGCAGTGGCTCATTGGTTCCCCGCCTCCCGGGGCGATCGTGTCCCGGATGGAGGAGGCGGTGGCGCGGCTGGAAGCGGAGTTCAAAAAAGCCAGTGAGAAGTGAGAAGTGAGAGGTAAGAGGTAAGAGGTAAGAGGTAAGAGGTAAGAGGGGGCCCCGTCACCGAACGGAGCCCCTTCTCACTTCTCACCTCTTACTTCTCACCGGCTTTTTAGTGTCTGAACCCCGGCGACAACGGCACCACGTCCTTCGGGTTCTTCTCGTCGCCGAAGAGCAGGCGGCCCTCGCGGAACGAGGCCCCCCGCAGCGTGAACGCCAGCACCTCGCCCAGCTCGTGGACCAGGTGGATCTGGAGCTTGTCCCGCACCTCCTTGGGGAGGTCCTCCAGATCCGGCTCGTTCTCCTTGGGGAGGACGATCATCGTGATCCCCGCCCGCTCGGCGCCGAGCACCTTCTCCTTCACCCCGCCGATCGGCAGTACGCGGCCCCGGAGGGTGATCTCGCCCGTCATCGCGACGTCCGGACGGACCGGCCGGCCGCTCATCGCCGAGACGATCGCGGAAGCCATCGTCACGCCTGCCGAAGGGCCGTCCTTGGGAATCGCGCCGGCGGGGACGTGCACGTGGATGTCCCGCTCGAACATCTCATCCGGGACCTGAAGGGCGGCGGCATGTGACCGGGCGTAGGTCCAGGCAGCCCGCGCCGACTCCTTCATCACGTCGCCCAGCTGCCCGGTCAGGACCAGCTCGCCCTTCCCTCGCATGGTGCTCGCCTCGACGAACATGATGTCGCCGCCGGTGGGCGTGTAGTACATGCCGGTGGCCACGCCGATCTGATCGTCGCGGCCGGCCTTCTCCGGATGGACCTTGGGGCGGCCGAGCAGGTCGTCCACCATATCGCGGGTCAGGGTCACGGCTTCGTTCTCGCCGCCTGCGATCTTCCGGGCCACCTTCCGGGCCAGCCGGCCGATTTCCCGCTCGAGCTGCCGAACGCCCGATTCCCGGGTATAGCCGGTCACGATTTCCGAGAGGGCTTCGTCGGTGATCTCGAGCTGGCCCGCCCCGATCCCGTTCTCCTCGTACTGGCGGGGGATCAGGTACTGCCGCGCGATCTGGAGCTTTTCCCGCTCGGTGTAGCCCGAGAACTCCACAACCTCCATTCGGTCCAGCAGCGGACCGGGAATGCTCTGAATGAAGTTCGCCGTGGCGATGAAGAGTACCTCGCTCAAGTCGAACGGCACGCCGAGGTAGTGATCCGTGAACGAGTCGTTCTGCGCCGGATCGAGGACCTCGAGCAGCGCGCTCGCCGGGTCGCCCTGGAAGGAAATGCCGAGCTTGTCCACCTCATCGAGCAGGAAGACGGGGTTCTTGGTTCCCGCCTGCTTCATGCCCTGGATGATGCGGCCGGGCATCGCGCCGACGTAGGTGCGGCGGTGACCCCGAATGTCCGCCTCGTCCCGCGCACCGCCCAGCGAAATGCGGACGTACTTGCGCCCCATCGCCCGCGCGATCGACTTGGCGATGGAGGTCTTGCCCACGCCGGGCGGGCCGACGAACAGGAGGATGGGCCCCTTGGCCGCCTTGTCGTCCGGATTCCCCGTGCTCGAGGCGGGCCGCTCCGCCGTGTCGGCAGGGGCGCCCGTGCGCTCCCGCTCTCTCAGCTGCCGGACCGCCAGGAACTCGAGCACGCGATCCTTCACGTCCTTCAGAGCGTAGTGGTCCTGCTCCAGGATCTTGGACGCTTCCTTCAGATCGAGGTGGTCCTCGGTACGCGTGTTCCACGGCAGCTCGGCCACGTTCTCGAGGAAGGTGCGGATCACCTGCGACTCCATCGATTCCCGGCCGGTGCGCCCGAGGCGCGCGAGCTCGCGATCTACTTCCTTCCGCGCTTCCTCGGGAAGCTCCAGCGCCGCGAGCTTCTGCTTGAGCTCCTCGAGCTCGTTCGTGCCCTCCTCGTCCTCGCCCAGCTCCTTCTTGATCTGTTTGAGCTGCTCGCGCAGAAACATCTCGCGCTGCCGCTCCCCCAGCTCCTCCTGGACCTGCGACTTGATGTCCTCCTGCGCGTCGGCCAGGCTGATCTGCCGCTGGACGTGGACCAGCACGCGACGGAGCCGCTCCTCGACCGACAGGGTCTCGAGCAGCGCCTGGCGCTGCGACGGAGTGATGTCGATGTAGCCGGCCACCAGGTCGGCAAAGCGGCCGGGCTCGTTGACCCCGGCAAGCACCTGCTGGACGACTTCCTCCGGCAGACCGGACTTCTGGCCCAGCTCGGCCGCGCGGACCCGCGCCTCGCGGTGAAGCGCCACGAAAGCGGGCTCTTCCGCATTGAGCGGAAGCATCTCCTCGGCCTCGCGGACGATCGCCTGGAGGTATCCGTCCTTCTCGCTATAGTGGAGGGCGATGCCCCGCCGGTCTCCGTGCAGCAGGAGCTGCATACCCGACAGGCCGCGCTGGAGCTGGCCGATGCGAGCGATCGTGCCGACGGTGTACAACACCTCCGACGTGACGCTTTCGACGTTCTGCCGCTGGGAGACCGCGAACACCAACCGCTCGGGGGTGGCGAGGGCGGCCTCGATGGCGCGGAGCGTGCCGGGACGACCGGCGCCGATCGGCGCGGTGACGCCCGGGAAGAGCACAACCTCGCGGAGGGGAAGCACCGGCAAGGTGAGGCGTTCAGCCATTGGGATTACGACTCCTCTCATGGGCCCGGAGGCCCGGATGGCACATCAAAGCTACGGTCGGTGCCCTCAAGGCATCCAGCGTGCCAAACCGGACACAGCGAGTTCGTCTTGTCCTACAACAACTTGCAGCGGCCACAAAGTTCCAGCACCCCCTCCGCGCGGGCGGCTCATCCCGCTATTTTGTCTGACGTAACTTCGGACCTGCCAGTTTGACGGAGCAACGCGGGTGGGTGCGCCTCGGTCTGAATCCGCGCGCGTCGCACTCCGTAGAGGTTTCGCTTGCGCGCCGTGTTGCCTTCTATCGCGTGGCGAGCGCAGATTCTCTGCGGCCAGCCAACCGGACCCAGGTGAGCCAGCGCACTCGATGACCGACCCAGCCGACAAACCGCTTCCCACCCGCCTCGCGCAAGCGTTGGGGGAGGCGTACACCCTCGAAGGAGAGATCGGCCGAGGGGGCATGGGCGTCGTCTACCGCGCCCGCGACGAGCGCCTGCAGCGTCGTGTGGCGATCAAGGTGTTGCCGCCCGAGCTCGCGTTTCAGAGCGACATCCGCCAGCGGTTCACGCGCGAGGCGCAGACCGCGGCAAAGCTCTCGCACCCGCACATCGTTCCCATCCACTCGGTCGGCGAGGGTCAAGGCCTCGTCTACTTCGTGATGGGCTACGTCGACGGAGAATCGGTCGGCGCCCGGATCAAGCGCCGGGGGCAGCTCCCGGTGGAAGAGGTCCGCCGCATCATGAAGGAGACCGCCGACGCGCTCAGCGCCGCCCATGGGCTCGGCGTCGTGCACCGGGACATCAAGCCCGACAACATCCTGCTGGAGGGCACGCGGGGACGCGTGATGGTGACGGACTTCGGCATCGCGAAGGCACTCTCCCAGAGCTCGGGCGCGACCCTGACCGGGGCCGGCGTGGCGATCGGGACCCCGTCCTTCATGAGCCCGGAGCAGGCGGCCGGTGAAAAGGAGATCGACGGCCGGACCGATCTCTACAGCCTTGGCATCGTCGCGTTCCAGATGCTGACCGGAGAGCTGCCGTTCTACGCGCCGACCGTAGCCGGCATCCTCATGAAGCAGATCACGGAGCCCGCACCCGATCTGCGCACCCGCCGTCCGGACGCGCCGGAGGACCTGGCGCTCGCCGTCAGCCGCTGCCTGGAAAAGGACCCGCAGAACCGCTGGCCGACGGCGGACTCACTCCGGCGCGCGCTCGAGAATCGGAGCGTGACCGGTTACCGACCGACCGGAACGGGATGGAAGACCAGCCGCGCGGCGCCGCCGGCCGGCGGGCGCCCCAGCGGTGCGGCTCGGGGAGGGAGCGGGCTCCGGCCGCAGCAGGAGCGTGACCGCCCGCGCCGGAGCGGAGACGCCCGCGGCAATCTGCCCCAGCGGTCGCCGCTCCGCCCGCCGGCCACCGACGATACGCCGCTCCCCAATACAGGCGAGCCGGCCATCGTTCTCAAGGTTCGCGCGCAGTTCGCCAAGTGGGCCGCCATCTCCGGCGGTCTCTTCATGATCAACGTGGCCACCGGAATCCAGAGCCCCTGGTTCCTGATCCCGGCGGCGGCCATGGGCATCGGCATGCTCCAGAGCTACGGCAAGCTCTGGCAGGCGGGATACAGCTGGCGCGACGTGCTCAGCCGGCCGCCGGCACCGGATGCGGTGGAGAACACGCTGATCCGGGCCGGGAAGCTCCCCCGGCAGCTCCCGCTGCCCAAGGCTTCCGACTTCGGCGCGCAGACCGCGTCGGTGCTCCAGGCGCACGGCGATCGTTTGGCGATCTACAAGCTGCTGGACAAGCTCACGCCCGCCGAGCGTGATATGCTGCCCGAGATCGCCCCGACGGTAGATGCGCTCTACGAGCGCGCCGGCGACCTCGCGCGCACGCTCCACACGATGGATACGAGCCTCGACACGGATGGGCTGGGCCAGGTCGAAGAGCGGATCGCGGCGGTTTCCCGCGAGCCGGACGATGTCGAGCGCGTCCGTCGCCTTGCGTTGCTCGAGAAACAGCGCCAGACGCTCAGCGATCTCAAGAGCCGGCGGGCCCAGGTGGCCAATCACCTGGAGTCGTGCGTGCTGGCCCTGCAGAACGTCCGGTTCGACCTGCTGCGCCTCCGCTCGGCCGGGGTGGCCGCCGTGCTGGGAGACCTGACGCAGGCCACCCAGCAGGCGAAGGCGCTCTCCCGCGATGTCGACCATGCGATCGCGGCGGCGAGTGAGGTCAGGGAGCTGATTCGGTAGCGGGCCGGCCCAAGCGAGGCGAGTCGTGCTGGCCGCGCCGGTCATTGTGAAGCCCCGCGCGTCGCCCCATCATCAGCAGGTCTTGTGGCCAGAAGGGGGGATGTGGATGGACCGAATGCATCTCACCGGCACATTCCAGCCGACACAGTAGGGGAGAGAACCGGAGCGCTCGCCAGGCGCGAGCGCTCCCATTTAGCGGCACGACCGCCGCCAGTCCATGAGGACGCGAAGGGCGCCACCTACGACGGGGCGCCCGTTTCGTTTCCAGCACCAGGGTCCCGCGAACGTCTAGCGACCCGCCAACTCGGCGCCGATCCGACGGCTCTCCCGTACCAGGAGATCGAAGTCGTCCCGCCGGCTTCGATGGTTGACGATCGCGACGCGGAGCCCGTACCGTCCGTCGATCGTCAGGTTGGAGGGCACAGCGATGCCTTGCTCGTGGAGCTGGATGAGCAGCTCCTGGTTGAGCGCATCGAGTGCCTCTTCGGTGAGGCCCGGGCTCACGTAGCGGAAGACCACGATGTTGAGCGGCACCGGCGCCAGCAGCTCGAGGTCCGGAGCCTCGCGGACCAGCTCGGCGAGATAGCGCGCCTGTTCGATGTTCTGCAGCACGAGACGGCCGTACTTGTCGACCCCGTGCTCCTTCAGGGACATCCAAACCTTGAGCGCACGGAAGCCCCGGCTCAGCTGGACGCCGTAGTCGCTGAACCAGAGTGACCCGGCGGCCAGACCGCGCTCGGCGTGGGTGAGATAGTCGGGCCGGAGCGCGAAGGCCCGCCGGTGAGCTTCGGCATCACGTACCAGGGTGCAACCCGCCTCGAACGGGACGTACATCCACTTGTGCAGATCGAAGGCGAGGGAATCGGCCCGCTCCATGCCGGCCAGCCGGGACCGGTATTCGGGCACCAGGGCCGCGAAAGCGCCGAACGCGCCATCTACGTGCAGCCAAAGCTTCTCCGCCGCGCAGACGCGGCTGAGACCGGCCAGGTCGTCGATGGCGCCGATGCCCACGGTGCCCGCGTTGCCCACGACGCAGATCGGCACACATCCATCGGCCCGATCCTCCTTGATCATGCGCTCCAGGGCCGACACGTCGATTTCGAAAGCGGTGTTCACCGGCACGAACCGCAGGCCCTCGGCGCCGAGCCCGAGCAGCTCGACCGCCTTCTGGACGGAGCTGTGGGCCTCCGTGGAAGCATAGATCGTGAGCGGCCCGGCGGCGGCGCGCACGCCGTGTTTCCGCACGTCGAAACCGGCCCGCGCGCTGCGTGCCACCGCGAGTCCCACGAGGTTCGCCATCGAGCCGCCGCTCACCAGCAGCCCGCTCGCTCCCGTCGGGTAGCCGAGCATCTCCTTGCACCAGTCGAGCACCTGCGCCTCGACCAGGTTGGGCACGTGGTCCGCGCCGCCCATGTTGGGATTCATCCCGGCCGCCAGCATCTCGGCGAGCGCGCCAAGCGGTGTGCCGGTGCCGATCACCCAGGCCCAGAAGCGGGGATGGATGTTGCCCATCGGATGTGGAAGCACGTAGTCGCGGAAATCGGCGTAGGCCCGCTCGGCCCCCTGTGGGGCACGCGGCGCAGGGCCCTTGAGCCGGGCGCGGACGTCGGGGGGGATCGGGCGCCAGACCGGCCGTTCGCGGACCGTGCGGAGGTAGGCCAGGAGCTCGTCCACCATGCGGTGGCCGAGACTGCGAAGCTCGTCCCAGTTCTCGGGGTCGAGCGATTCTTCGGCGCGAAGGGTCTCGAGAGAGGTCATGGGAAGGCAATACGGAGGGAGGGGCTGGATGGTTTTGGGAGGGAGCCGTTGGCCGTTAGCCGTTAGCCGTTAGCTAATGGCCAATGGCTAATGGCTAATAGCTAATAGCTAGTATCCGGCAAGCTCCACCATCGCTCGCTTCAATCCATCTACCTGCGGCAAGATCACGTCTTCCAGATCCGGCGCGTAGGCGACGAAGGTGTCCTTGGCGGCGAGCCGGCGCACCGGCGCGTCCAGCCACTCGAACGCCTCATCGGCGATCCGCGCGGCGATCTCGGCGCCGTAGCCCCACGAGATCGCGTCCTCGTAAGCGACGAGCACGCGGTTCGTCTTCCGGACGGACGCGTGCACGGCGGGCCAGTCGACCGGCGAGAGCGACCGCAGATCGAGCACCTCGACCTTGAGCCCGTGCTCCGCCTCCGCCTCCTTGGCCGCGACCAGCGCGCGCTGGACCACCGCGCCGTACGTGACTACGGTGAGGTCGGTTCCTTCCCGCACGACTTTGGCCTTGCCGAACGGGATCATGAAGTTGGGACCGGGGTTCGGTGCCTTGTTGTAGGTCTGGCGGTAGAGGTGCTTGTGCTCGAGAAAGATGACCGGATCCTCGCAGCGGATGGCTGTGCGGAGCAGCCCGTTGGCATCGAGCGCCGTCGCCGGACACACGACTCGGAGCCCGGGCACGCCGGTGAAGACCGCGGCGCCGGTCTGCGAGTGGTACGGGCCACCCCCCTTGAGGTAGCCGCCGTAACTCACTCGGACCACCACGGGTGACGACCAGGCGTTGTTCGAGCGCCACCGCATGGTCGCCAGCTCGTCCCGCAGCTGCATGTACGCGGGCCAGATGTAGTCGAAGAACTGGATCTCGACCACCGGCTTGAGGCCCCGGTGCGCCAACCCGATCGCCCGGCCGACGATGTTGGCTTCGGCCAGCGGAGAGTTGTAGACCCGGTGCCCGCCGAACGCGCGTTGCAGGCCCCACGTCACCTTGAAGACCCCGCCCTTCCCCTTCACCTGGGGCAGCGACGCCTCACGGCTCGCGTCGGCCACGTCCTCGCCGAACACCACGATCCGCGGATCGCGCGCCATCTCGTCTTTCAAGCACGCGTTCAGCAGGTCGACCATCGTGGTCGGGTCACCCGTGAAGCGCGGATCATCTTCGGTATCGAACTGCTCGGAGGTCGGGTCGACCTCCATCGAGTAGATGTGATGCAGCACGGTCTCCGGCTTCGGCTGCGGCGCCGCCAGCGCGATCTCGGTCGCGACCCGGACCTCTTCCTCCACCTGCTGCTTGACCTGCTCCAGCTCCGCGGCGCTGGTGACGCCCTGGGCGATCAGGTATTCGGGGAAGCGCCGCAGCGGGTCACGCTGGGCGTCGGCTTCGCGCTCGGCGGCAGTGCGGTACTGCACTTCGTCGTCGGACAGGGAGTGACTGTAGGGCCGGATGACTTTGGCGTGGATCAGCGCCGGTCCCTTGCGTGACCGACAGTGCTCGTGGGCGCGGACCAGCGCGTCGTAGGAAGCCATGACGTCGCAGCCGTCGACCTCCTGAATCAGCAGGCTCGGGAATCCGCTTACGAGCTTCGAGATCGAGCCACCGGCGGTGTTCACCTCGACGGGGACCGAGATCGCGTAGCCATTGTCCTCGATCAGAAACACGATCGGAAGCTCGAGATTGCACGCCGTGTTCAACGACTCCCAGAACTCACCCTCGCTGGTCGTGCCGTCCCCGGCGGTGCACAGTACCACCTCGTCGGCGTGATACAGGTCGTCCCGCCCCGCGAGCTCGGGGGTCGGGCCGTACCGGAGGCGGGCTTCCGCGGCTCCGACGGCCTGAAGGAACTGGGTGCCGGTGGGGCTCGACGTCGTGACGATGTTGAGATCGCGATACCCCCAGTGCGAGGGCATCTGGCGGCCGCCCGAGTTCGGGTCTTCGGCGGCGCCGACCCCCGAGAGCAGTTGCTCGGTGGCCGTCATCCCCAGGCCGAGGCAGAGCGCGCGGTCGCGATAATAGAGGTAGAACCAGTCGTACGCGGGCCGGAAGACCCGCGATGCCGCCGCCAGCACCGCTTCGTGCCCCGCGCCCGAGATCTGGAAGAAGATCCGGTTCTGCCGCTTGAGCTGGATCTCCCGGTCGTCAATGCGCCGAGAGAGCAGCATTACGCGGTACAGGTCGACCAGTTCAGCCTTGTCCAGCTTGCTGGCCGCACGCGTGCGGGCGGGGCTTCGTGTGGCCATGGAGCTCCGGAGAGAGGTGGCTTACGACGAGGAAAGATAGCGCGGCGAGCGGGGGGTTGGGCAGATCGGGTTTACTTCCGGACGAGCCTCCGAAGCTGGTCGAGTTTCTCCAGTGCGCTGCCGCCGGATGCCGCCGGAGCCACTGAAAACAGGTCCCGGATGTCGAGCAGGATCTCGAGCATGAGCTGGTCCCGCATGTAGGCGCTTTCGAGGTCGATCATCCGGGCGGTCTCGCCGCCGGTCTTCGCGCGGTCGTACGACTCGCGATAGATGGCTTCCAGGTTCGTCAGAATACGGTCACGGGAGCGCATGGCCAGATCACCTCGGACGCGTAGGGATGCCGCAGTGAACGCACCCCAACATAGCCTATAATTCAGGCTCTCTCTCCCCACCGGAGCACCCGATGCGCATTCCCCGTCCGCCCGCGCGGCGGCTGATCTGGCTGGCCGCCGTGCTCGCCATGGCCGCTCTGCCGGCCCTGGCGCCGGCCCAGACGCGGCCGCGAGCCCGGGACCTCGGCATCCCGCTCCCGGGCACGCCGGGCCCGCTGGACGCGATCACCGACGTCGCCGGGATCGAGGTGGGGCACGCGACCCTGATCTCAGGCAGCGGGAAGCGGGTCCGGGGCAAGGGTCCGGTCCGCACCGGCGTGACGGCCGTGTTTCCCAGGGGGAAGACCGGCTCGTCCGATCCCGTGTTCGCCGGTCGCTTTGCCCTCAACGGCAACGGTGAGATGACCGGCGAGCACTGGATGGCCGAATCCGGGTTTTTGTGGGGACCGGTCGTAATCACGAACACGATGAGCATCGGCGTCACCTATGCCGCCTCCGTCGCCTGGATGCTCCGCCACGGATACGACCCGTTCAACTTTTCCACCCCGGTCATAGCGGAGACGTGGGACGGCACCCTCAACGACATCGAGGGCATGCACGTCAAACCCGAAGACGTGGATCGGGCCATGGACTCGGCCGTCGGCGGGCGGGTGCCCGAGGGCGACGTGGGCGGCGGCACCGGCATGATCTGCCACCGCTTCAAGGGCGGCATCGGCACGGCGTCGCGGAAGCTGTCGGCGGAGGCGGGCGGGTACACGGTCGGCGTGCTCGTCCAATGCAACTACGGCAAGCGCAGCCGGCTTCAGGTGCTGGGGGCCCCGGTGGGCCGCGAGCTGACCGACCTGCTCCCGTGCAACACCCTGGCGGACCCCGGTGAAGAGCGGCTGCCCAAGTGCGCGACCGCTGGCGCCATGGTGCCGGGGACGCCCTCGGACGGAACCGGCGGCGGCTCGATCATCATCATCATCGCCACGGACGCTCCGCTCATGCCGCACCAGCTCGACCGGCTCGCACGGCGCGCGGCGCTCGGTGTGGGTCGCATGGGCGGCCTGGGCGAGGACTCCTCCGGCGATATCTTCCTGGCGTTCTCGACCGCCAACCCGGGAGCCGCGGTGGACACCGGCACGGTCAAGCTCACGATCCTGCCCAACGACCGCATGAACCCGCTGTTCGAGGCCACGGTGGACGCCACGGAGGAATCGATTCTGAACGCGATGCTCGCGGCGGAGACGATGACGGGGGCCGATGGCAACCGAGCCTACTCGCTGCCGGCGGACCGGCTGGTCGCGGCGCTCCGCAAGTACGGCCGGATGTAGGATCGCTCGCGGACCGGGAGTCGCCATGACCAGCCTTCAGGGTAAGACGGTGCTCTTTTTCGCCGCGCCTCTCTACGAAGACCTCGAGCTGTGGTATCCCAAGATCCGGCTCGAGGAGGAGGGCGTCCGCACGATCGTGGCCGGCTTGGGCGAGCGAACCTACCAGGGCAAACGGGGCTATCCGGTGACGCCGGACACCACGGTGGACGAGGTTTCGGCGGCCAGCTTCGATGGTCTCGTGATTCCCGGCGGCTACGCGCCCGACATCCTGCGCCGTTCGCGCAAGGTGCTCGACCTCACGCGCGACATCTTCCGCGCGGGCAAGCCGGTGGCTTTTATCTGCCATGCCGGATGGGTCCCGATCTCGGCCGATATCGTTCGGGGTAAGCGCGGGACCAGCGTCGGCGCGATCAAGGACGATCTGGTCAACGCGGGGTTGTTGTGGGAAGACAGCGCGGTCGTCGTGGACGGGAATCTCATCTCGTCCCGCACTCCCGCGGATCTGGGACCGTTCTGCCAGGCGATGATTCACGCCCTTCGGGCGGGTAAACAGTGAACGGTGAACAGTGAACAGGGGTGGATGGGCGGGGCCTGTTTACTGTTTACCGTTCACTGTTCACGGCTGACTGCCCTGCTATCGAGGCCCCATGCCATTCCGCACCGCCCAGGCTCGGGTCGACGCCTGGATTGCCCAGTTCGAGGAAGGCTACTTCGATCCGCTCACGAACCTCGCGCGCCTGGCCGAAGAGGTGGGCGAGCTGGCGCGCGAGGTCAACCATCGCTTCGGGAAGAAGACCAAGAAGCGGGACGAGCCCGAAGGCGACATGGCCATGGAGATGGCCGACATCCTCTTCGTGCTCATCTGCATGGCCAATCGCGAGCGGATCGACCTCGACGACGCGTTCGGAAGAATGATGGCGAAGGTAGAGTCGCGGGATGAGAACCGGTGGACCAGAAAGCGGTGAACGGTAAACAGTGAACGGTGAACGGGGGCTCCGCTGAACAAGAGCCCCCGTTTACCGTTTACCGTTCACCGCCGTCATTCCCACGCCTCCGGCTCCGCCTCGATTTCCGCGAGCAGCGCCCGGTAACTCTCGTAGCGGTCCGCAGCGAAGCTTCCCTCCGCGACCGCGGCTCGCACGGCGCAGCCCGGCTCGGTCATGTGCCGGCAGTCGGCGTACCGGCACTCGCCGAGCACCGCGCGCATTTCGGGGAAGCACTCCGGCAGATGGCGGGCTTCGATCCCCCAGAGGCCGACCTCGCTGAAGCCGGGCGTATCCATGAGAAATCCGCCGCCCGCGAGCGGTACCATGATCGCCGAGACGGTCGTGTGCCGCCCGCGCCGCACGCGCGCGCTGATTTCGCCGGTGCGGAGCCGAAGCCCCGGCTGGACCGCGTTGAGAATGCTCGACTTTCCCGCTCCCGACGGGCCGGTGACGACCGAGGTGCCGCTCGCCAGCGTCTGCCGAAGCGCCTCGATGCCTTCGCCCGTTTTCGTGCTGGTCCGGAACACGTCGTAGCCGGCGGAGCGGAACCGCTGGCCCAGGGCAACCCCGGCGTCGATGTCGACCTTGTTCACCACGACCGCGGCGGGAATCGCATTGGCCTCGGCCACGACGAGCAATCGGTCGATGAGCTGCGGCAACGGCGCCGGGTCGGCCGTGGCGGTGACGACGAAGACCCGATCTACATTCGCGGCGACGGGACGCGCACCACGGCCCTCCGGCACTCGGCGCGCGAGCAGCGAGCGACGCGGCTCGACGCCCACTACGCCGAACAGGTCGCCGCCGGCCTCGGGCTCGAGCTGCACGACATCGCCCACGACGACCCGCGGCCGGTCCCGCTTGGCCTTGCCGCGGAGCACCGCCCGCACTAGTCCGTCCGAGGTGGCAACCCGGTAGATCGAGCCGTCCCGCTCCAGGACCGTGCCGGTGACCGTACTCACCACTCGCCCGGCGCCGCGGCGATGGCCTCGTCCAGGGCGGCCTTCACGTCGTAGAGCGACAGCGCTTTGAGCCGCTCACCAGCCTCTTCGGGCGTCTTGCCCCATACCAGCGTCCCGGTCTCGAGGTGTCCGACGGGTCGATCGCCGCCCGGGGACCAGCGCACGAACAGCAGCGCCGCACCGAACCGGCCCCGGTCGTCCGGCAGCTCGTCGACGTAGATGGCGACGGAGTAGGCATGGCCATCGCGGCCGCCGAAGGCGGCCGCGCGATCGTGCTTCTCCATGTAGCCACCGAGTGTGAACTCGCTCACCGTCCCGGCACCGACTCCTTGACGACGTTCCCCAATATGAAGGCGATGTTGGCCGGGCGCTCGGCTAGGCGGCGCATGAGGTAGGGATACCACTGGGTCCCGAAGGGGATGTACACGCGCATCCGGTGTCCCGCGCGCCGGAGCCGGTCCTGCAGATCACGCCGGATACCGTAGAGCATCTGGAACTCGAACCGGTCCGCTCCAATCCGGTTCTGCTGGACGAACGTCACCGCGTGGCGAAGGATCGCTTCGTCGTGCGTCGCGAGGCCCGGGTAATTGCCCTCCGCCAGCAGCCGCTCCATCAGCACGACGTAATTGCGATCGACGTCCGCTTTGGCGGGGAACGCGAGGGTGGGCGGCTCCAGGTACGCGCCCTTGCACAGCCGGACCCGGGCGCGGAGCGCGGTGAGGTCCATGATGTCGGCCGCCGACCGGCGGAGCATCGCCTGAATCACGACCCCACAGTGGGCGCCGAAGCGCTCGAACAGCCGCGCCTTGAAGAAGTCGAGCGTGCGCTGAGTGTAGTCCGAGCCCTCCATGTCGAGGCGGACGAAACCGCCCACGGCCTTGGCCTTCTCGAGAATTCGGGTCAGGTTGGCCGCGCACAGATCCTCGTCGATGTCGAGCCCCATCTGCGTCAGCTTGACGGAGACGTTGACCTCGACCCCGTTGGCCGCCATGTGATCCAGCATCTCGAGGTAGAGATCGCGCGCGGCGACGGCTTCACGCTCTTCCCGCACGCTCTCGCCCAGGACGTCGAGCGAGGACGAGATACCCCGGCTGGCAAGCTCGGCGGCCGCGGCAACCGCGGTGTCGATCGTCTCGCCCGCCACAAAGCGGGAGGCGAACTTGCGTGCGAGGCCGTTGCGACGGACGAGGTTGAAGATGCGCCGCTGCTCCGAGAGCCAGAGCAGGCCCTGACGCATGATCACAGGCAGTCTCGTATATTCTTGCGGTTACGCAGTTTACCCGGCCGGGTGGCGTCGCCCGCAAGCTACCAGATGCCCGGCTCCCCAACAAGCGGGACGCGGGGTTTGACGCCGCCGGGTGGCCCCAGCGATTGTCCAGTAGCGATGCGGCACAAGCGGCGGATTCGACCGCTCACGCCGCGTTCCGGCCCGAATCCCACGCGCCTCATGACCGACGATCAGATCTCAGCGATCCGTCCGCAGCCCTGGCCTCTGCTGACCATGGTGGCGGCGGTGTGGGTGCTCGTGGCCGTCGTCGCGCTCGGCGTGGCGCTCGCGGATGGAGACGGGCCGAAGCTCGCGGCCATCCCGTGGGACCACTTCGTGGCGCTCGAGCTGATGAGCCTGGCAACCTGGGTCGCCTTGAGCGTGCCCGGACTCGCGGTGCTCCGACTGCCTTGGTTTTCGCGCTTCGGCCTCACCCGCGCGCTCGTCGTCGGTGGCGGGCTGGGCCTCGGCTTCTCACTGCTGTTTGCGCTGGTCGAGCAACAGCTCCTGCACCTGGTAACGACCCCGGCGCACGAGGCCCTTGCCGCGCAGATCCTCCCCGATCTCGACGCCCGGATCCTTGGCTTCCTGGCCATGGTGGCGCTGGTGCGGGTAACCCCCGGTCTCGCACCGGAGCAGGCGGAGCCCGCGCCGAGCGCGCCGGCGCCACGCACGGCCACGAACGCGGGGCCGGCGTTGATGACGCAGCTCCAGTCGCATTTCCTGTTCAACACGCTGAACGACGCGGCCGAGCTGGTGCACGTCGACCCGCAATCGGCGGACGACGTGATCACTCGCCTGAGCGAATTTCTCCGCGCGGCCCTGCTCCACACGCGCGAGGAGCTGGTACCGCTCCGGCAGGAGCTCGGCTTCATTCGGGCGTACACCGAGATCCAGGCGGCCAGGCTTCGGGATCGGCTCGCGGTGACGTGGGACTTCGCGCCCGAAACGCTCGACGCCGCCGTCCCCATCTTCGTATGGCA